>DAOVYP010000347.1 GCA_030635565.1 Spirochaeta sp.
AGGGAAAAGCGTGAGTCGTCAAGGGACCGTGTCATCTGCTGCAGCGCTGTAACCGACCTGTCCAGACGACTCGGAGAAAGATCATCGGCAAGCATACTGCGGGAAACATCGAAAGCAACAGCGACATCCAGGCCCGAACGTTCTCCGGTCATGGGTTTCCGACCACTGCGGGGTTCTGATGCAGCCAGAACCGTCAGTATTATGAACACGGTCATTGTCAAGTTCCTCAGGAAAGACCTCACTTGCCATTCAACACTGTATCTTCCAATCGCTTTCAGGCTGCGGCGGGCCTTCCGACTGGCGATAACAGCGGCGACAACCACAAGAGGGACCACGAGGAGTCCCCAGAAAGAAGCCGGGTAGGCCCAATTCACGGCGTTTCCCCCAGAAGAAGCTTTCGAATCAGGTACGCCGCAGCAACCAGAAAGAATCCGAGTATAATCAGGTTGCGATGAACCGGCCGATTGCTGACACGGACCGTCACTCTCCGTTCCACGGATTCCAGGGCATCTACAGCCTGAAAAACTGTCTCAAGGGCTCCGGGGCTGCTTGCCCGCCAGTATCCGCCGCCGGTGATATCCGCCAGGGATCGGAGCTGATCCTCATCGAAATTCGTAACAATGGTACCCCGGGTAACAAATCCGGTTTCCGGGTCCGTGAGTTCAATGGGAACCTCTCCTTCACTGCCTATTCCGATTGAGTAGATCCTGATTTTCTGGTCATCCGCCAGTCTGGCGGCCATTTCCGGGCGGATTTCCCCGGCATTGTCATCACCATCGGTAAGCAGAAGGATGATTTTCTCGGCTGCGCTTGAGTTCGCCAGGTGTAGTGTGGCCACAGCCAGACCCATGCCGATGGCGGTATCATCCCCAAGGCCCCGGAGTTCCAGTTCATCGATTCGTTCGGAAAGCCATGCGTAGTCGGCCGTCGGGGGGCATCGCAGTACGGCATCGCTGCCGAAGCTTACCAGGCCGATTGAATCCCCCGAACGGCCTGCAATGAATCGACGAATCATGTTCCGGGCCGTATCAAACCTGTTCACCGGCGGAAAATCTTTGGCACCCATACTTGGAGACTGATCAAGGACGATCATGATGTCGATTCCCCGGGATAGATAAACCTCTTCCCTTACGGAAATCTCAGGGCCTGCCAATGCCGCTATGAGGGCGGCGGACCCGAGCCAGTATAGAAGATCCGTGAATATAACGACAATTCTCAACCAGGTTTTCGGTGGTCGAAAACCGTCCCCGCCCCAGATTCTGTATGGAAAAACGATGCGTCCCCCTCGCTTCCGCCAGAGGAATCGAGCCCAGAGAAGAACCGGGAACATGAGAAAAAGTGCAAACCAGCCGGGCTCGTTAAAGCTGAGCATTGATTTTCTCCCATTCCTGTACCGCTGAGTTTACCTTGTCCAGGGTTTTATGCAGACTTCTATCGTCGGCAAAGCGGCCGGCGAATTTCACCATGTCACCTTCCTGGAGTACATCGAGAAGCCGCAGCTGAGGTGTATCTTTACCGAGAAATTCCGGCATTTCTGAGATTTCCACCGTTGTGGCACTTTGGCAATCATGTCCGACCCTGGCACTCAGGTAGGTACGGAGCCCCTCGGTGAGTTCGTAATACCAGAGGGATGCCGTTTTCGAACCGACAACGGCATTCAGATTCTTCATCAGGCGGCGCAATCGCCGGGCAGGCCGCCCGGTCCTGTACAGCTGTCGTGATTTCTTAAACCAGTTCCATAAAATCCGGAACAATCCGTAACCGAGGAACGGCGCCATGGCCATCAGAGACAGAATCAGTGCTACGGCAAGCCTGGTACCGGGCATCAGAAGCTGGCCCCGCAGGGAACGGACTCCATCGTGAGTATTCTGCAGAATCGAGTAAGTCGGAACCTTGATATCTTTCAGCAGCAATGCACCCAGTTCCATGGGCGGCAGTGTTCGTGTTCCCGCCGCGAATGGAGTGAACGCGATGATGACGGTAACGGACTGATCATCGGTTTCAACGAAAATATCACGAATTTCCACCCAGTCGGATTCAGGGAGAGTCTCCGGGACTTCAATAGCCATTGGTCCGTCCAGGTCGAAACTGATACTGAGTTCCACATGATCGCCGACAAAAAACGTAGGCGGGATGAAACGGATATCAGTGAGAACAGCCTGGGCACTCAAGCTCCCGCAAATCAGTAGAGCAAGCGGGAGGAGAAGTATCCTCACACGAATCAACGGTATCATCACGCCTCGCGCCTCCGCCGGAAAAAGGCCTGGAGACTGTCTGCAGGCTCTTCATCGGTACCCACTTCGAGGGTGTCTGCCCCGGCTGTCCGGCAGTCACTGAGCCATTTTCGCCTGTGATCATCCCAGAACTCAGCGTATTCCTTCCTCAAGGCTCCCGATTGTCCCCATGCAGTGAAACCTTCTCCGGTTTCAGGGTCTTCCAGCTCCACCAGACCGGTGGAAGGGAACTCCTTATCCAGGGGATCGGAAAGCCGGATGGCGATGACGTCGTGCTTTCGTGCCAGCAGTGCCAGATCGGACTGATATCCATCGGAGTGGAAATCCGAAAGAACAACGACGATGCTCTTTCGCTTCAGGGACTGGGCCGCGGTTTTCAGAGCCAGTGTCAGATCCGAACCCCGGCCCACGGCTTTGTACCCCAGAACTTCGCTGATCTGACGCAGAACATGCCGCCGTCCCGTCATCGGTACCACAAGCCGTTCGATCCGGTCGGAAAACAGCAGACTGCCGACCCGGTCGTTATTTGCGATTGCAGCCAGAGCCAGAAGAGCGAACAGATTTCCAGCCACTTCCCGCTTGTCGACGCCGCCGCTGCCCATGGAGAGAGAGGCGGATACATCCACCAGGACGAGGAGGATGAGCTCACGCTCTTCCTTGAAGGTTTTAGAATAGGGTGAGGCCATTCTCGATGACACGTTCCAGTCAATGAAACGGACATCATCTCCGTATACATAGTCCCTCACCTCATCGAATTCCAGCCCCGGTCCCTTGAATACCGAGTGATAATTCCCTGCGAACAGGCTTTCAACGAGTTTTCGGGAACGGACATGGAGACGCCGAACCCTGGAAGGTAAATCGTCCTTAGTCATGGATTCTCTTACGGTACCGAAACCGCCGCCAGCAGTCTTGCGATGACGGCGTCGGCATCCATCTGCTCAACTTCCGCTTCATAGGAAAGGACCAACCTGTGACGCATTGCCATGGGTGCAATGGCTTTGACATCTTCCGGCAGGACGAAACTCCGGCCTTCAAAAAGAGCCTGTACCCTTGCGCAGCGGTAGATAGACAGGGTGGCCCGGGGAGAGGCTCCGTATTCGATGTATCGGGTAAATGGGAGTTTTCGCCGGTCTTTCACCCGGCTGGCGGCAACCAGGGATACAATATAGCGTCGTATACCTTCTTCGGCTTTTATAGTCTCCGTGGCCCCCCTCAGCTGTTTCACCTTCTCCCGGTCCAGTACCCGTCGCAGGGGGATATCCGGATTGTCCAC
>DAOVYP010000411.1 GCA_030635565.1 Spirochaeta sp.
CACATGGCCGGAGGCCTCCCAGGTACGGGGATGCATCATGATGGCGGCGTCCAGGCCGACGATGTTATCGTGTCGGCGCACCATTTCCTTCCACCAGGCTTCCTGTATGTTCTTCTTCAGTTCGACTCCGAGAGGACCATAATCCCAGGTGGCCGATAAACCGCCGTAAATCTCACTCGAGGGATAGATCAGGCCTCGGCTCTTGCAGAGAGAGACGATCCGATCCATCGAAGCGCCGTGTTCGTTGCAGATGGTGTTGGCTTTGGCTTTTTTTTCTTTGACCATCGGGGACTTCCTTAAGAGTACATTTATGCCGGTTAAATTATCACTTCAAAGAGGGGATGGGCAAGCGAGACCGCTTAAGGAACCCAACGGCACCTGATACCCCCCGAAATCTACATGTTTTCCAGGGCGGTAATAAGCCGCTCAGTCCGTTTGAGAGATTCTTTCAGCCCCAGAAGCCTTATGGCCGGAAACAGCGGAGGACTTACCTTGCTGGCCGTTACCGCAAGACGCAGCGGCTGGAGCATGGCACCGATTTTCCATTCTTTCTCTTCGGCCGCTCTGCGGAAATCGGCATCTCTCTCCTCGTCCCATGCGGCACAGGCATCTTCATCTCCGACAACAGGAGGCTCGGTAGCAGCCGAGAGAAGCTCCAGGCCGGCTTTCAGGGCTACGGCGGCCCCGGCGGCATCCATTTTCTTCGGGATTGCATCTTCGGCATTTCCAATTCCCGGATCGGCAAAGAGGAACCTGAGCATTGGAGTAATATCGTTCAGGAGTTTAAGGCGCTCCCGAATGATGGGAAAAGCACCATTGAAGATGTCAATCTGCTCCGGGGAAGGTGGATCGGAAATGATTCCGTCGGACATCAGTATGGGTAGAAGATCAGTTTTGAGAATTTCGGGATTCTTCATTCGGATGTACTGACCATTGAACCAATCGAGTTTTCGGTAATCAAACACTGCAGGTGATTTGTTTATCTTTTCCAGGCTGAACAGCTCGCAAAGGTCATTTTTACTGAAGAACTCACGGGAATCGTCATAGCTCCAGCCCAGCAGCGAGACGTAGTTCACCAGGGCTTCAGGCAGATAACCTGCCTTGCGGAATTCACTGACTGTGGTGGAACCGTGTCGCTTGGAGAGTTTCTGGCCGTCCTTTCCCATCACCATTGGAAGATGACAGTATGCAGGAGGGGCCCATCCGAAAGCATTGTAAATCAGCACATGAAGGGGCCCGGACGGAATCCATTCCTGGGCCCGCATGATATGAGTGATTTTCATCAGATGATCGTCGACAACATTCGCCAGATGATACGTGGGGAAACCGTCGGTTTTCAGCATGACCGGATCGGGATTGATGTCTTTGTTTTTCCGCCCGGTCTGTCCCAGCAGGATATCTTCGAAAACGGTTTTTCCTTCCAATGGCACTTTGAGCCTGATAACGTGCTTCTCACCGGCTTCAATCCGGGCAGCGGCCTCATCAGGAGAGATTTCCCTGCAATGCCGGTCGTAACCGATATTTTTCCTGGCCGCTTTCTGTTCTTTCCGAAGGGCATCAAGGCGCTCTGACGTACAAAAACATGGATATGCCTTGCCGGTAATCACGAGTTCGTCGGCTTTTTCCCTGTAGATCTGCTTTCTTTCAGACTGAACATAAGGGCCGTAACCACCGTCCATGCCCGGACCCTCGTCGTATTCGACGCCCAGCCATGTCAGAGTGGCATACAGATCCTCCAGGGCATCAGGAGTGGATCGCTCCCTGTCAGTATCCTCGACCCGAAGTATGAACGTGCCCCCGCCGGCTCTGGCGAAAAAATAGTTGAATAATGCGGTTCGGATACCGCCGATGTGCTGTTGTCCCGTCGGGGAAGGGGCATAACGGACTCGAACGCTCATAGTGAAACTCCATGACATGTAAATGATCGGGATGAAAAACTCGGAGAAGTATACATTGAGGTGTTGAACCGTTCTAGAGGTGATTTGCCGGGTTATTGATTGAGGAGTTGTGTGACTTCCTGTCTGACTCTGTCGGCATTATCGAGAACGCTGCTGATATCCCGATTTTCATTGACCGAAAGATCGATGCAGGCCTTGAGGTACTCGATACGCTGATCATTGGCCTTTGTTCGTACACGGTTGACGGCAATCAGCCGGCGTTTAAGCTCTATCTGATCCCTGGCTCGGTTGATGGCTTCGTTTTCACGGCGTTTCCGATTTTCCAGATTGTATCGGAACTGCCGGTTATCATCCAACCGACTCTGAAGCTCCCTACGGGTCTCAATGTCGTTTACGGTTTGCATGACGGTATAGATTTCACCCGCGGAAGCGCTGAGCCGATTGATCATATCATCAGCCTGGACGATGAATCCCTCGCTTCTGATAACTTCATCTTCCAGTTTCCGGTACTCTCCTTCCAGAATGCCGCTGGCACCCTCCATTTCCTGATTGCGGGAATCAAGAATGGAGATTTCACCCTCTGCATCCTCGATGACTACATAGTGGGGAGTGAAGGTTTGTGCGAAAAGCGATAGAGTGCCTGAAAAAATGAGAAAACAAAATATGGTGCTATGCTTCATAACAGGCTCCAGAGTAATTTTTTTCTACATTAACTACATATATAGACATGGTAAGGGATTGATTCAATCACTTTTTTCCGGATTTAAGAAAAATAACAATGCATCTAACTCAATGAATTGTATCCCGGGGGTAGAGCCGCGGTACTGTGGAAACCTACTTTCCCGGCACACATTCGCTGCCGCGGCGCCCTTCGTCGGCTTGAGAATAAACAAGTTCACTGCTCGCAATTTCACTTTGCGAATCAGAAACGCCGATCCTTTCTCAACAACGGGAAAATCATCAGTGTCGCCAGCAGAGCCAGAGCCGCCGATATGAGCCCCATAATTCGGAACGAGGTAAGCGGCAGAACTGC
>DAOVYP010000032.1 GCA_030635565.1 Spirochaeta sp.
GCCGACAACGTTCTCTCCCACTACAATGGGAATGCCACAGAGGGCCGCTCCGGAAGCGAAAGAATCCCAGTATTGGCCGGCTATGAACGTCGAGCCGAGGGCGCCGGTCATGATGGGCATGCGGCATTTTGTCTGGATTTCCCCGCCGAAGCTCGTCTCGATGTTGACGTTGGGAAAGATGCAGTCATCCGGGTCGTTGGTGAGCCCTGTCGGCAAGCCCTTGGATCCGTAGGCATAGCCCTGGATTCGCAGGGAGTGGTATCCGACACCAATACTGACGAAATGGTTCGAGCCGGATGTCGTTTTGCTGTAATCACGTGGATAGAGAAGCTTCCGCCCGACCAGGCAGGACAACCACGTCTCGCACTTCCCCTTGCAATCCGCACGGCAAAGCGTACACAACCCCGATTCGACAGGATTTCCCCGATTTATCGTTCCTAAAGCATCATTGCTTTTCGGCCAATTGAGCATTACATCCCCCTGACGGCATTTTATTGCCGTATATATGGCATTTTACTGCCGTTAAGTCAATATAAATTAACATCAAATAGGTTTTAATTGAATTAAATTCCTTTTTTCATCTACATCACCGAATTTACATGTTTTGTTAACGGCATATTTGCCGGTTATATTATCCTCTCTATTGAATGAAGACACAAATTTATTCATAATCCGGATATGAGTCGGGAAACGAAGAGGGAGTACACACGTCAATTGATACTCGGGCTTCTTGCCGAAAAGGGCATGGCCCTTGGAAGCGTGCAGATTACCGAGCTGCTGACGGATAACGGTCACAACATCAGCGAGAGAACGGTCCGGTTATACCTGAGCCAACTCGATTCCGAAGATCTCACCGTTTCACATGGGAAAAAGGGACGGCTCATCACCGACAAAGGCAGGATTGAACTCAAGAGCACCCAGCTGATGAACCGGGTGGGGTACATGTCCACGAAGATCGATACGATGACCTACCGTATGGACTTCGATCTGGCCCTCAGGAGAGGATCGGTAGTGGTGAACATGGCAATCGTCGGCCGGGAGATCCTCCTGAGCCGTCTGGGCAATATCAACCGGGTTTTCGATCAGGGTTACGCCATGGGAACCCTGGTATCCCTGCTGGAACCGGGAGAACGAATTGGAGATATTCTGGTACCCCGGGGCGCCGTCGGTTTATGCACGGTATGCTCTATTACCCTCAACGGTGTGCTGCTCAAACACGGCATACCCACACGATCTATTTTCAGCGGCCTCCTGGAACTGGAGAATGGTGAACCGACCCGGTTCACCGAACTGATCAATTACGACGGCACCAGTATCGACCCTTTGCTGCTGTTTATCAGCAGCCGACAGACCGACTACATGGGAGCTATCACCAACGGAAACGGTAGGATCGGCGCCGGTTTCAGAGAGATTCCGGAAGACAGTTATGATTTGGCTTTGTCACTGGCGGAGAAACTGGATGCCATCGGCCTGGGGGCCTTCCTGAAGATAGGCCGTCCCTCCCGGGACGTCTTCAACATCCCCGTGAAGGAAGGAAGCTGCGGCATCGTGGTAATCGGTGGAATGAACCCTGTGGCCATTCTGGAGGAGACAGGAGCCGAAGTGCACCATTCCGCTCTCTCCGGGCTCATGGAATTCAACAGGCTTTTTCCGTACCAGGAGTTGAAAGACAGGCTGTAACTGGTGATCAGAATCGAATCGTCGCCTTACCCCTGCCCCGGTGCATTCCCGTGAAGCTGTCCTTGTCGCTGAAGGCGAAAATCACCGGGATTTCCTGACCGGGTATGAACTCGTGATCAAATTCGTCGACCGCTTCCAGCGATTTGCGAAAACGAATCTCCGTACCGGATCGATTCTCTATCCCACCGAGGATTATAATATCGTCGGAACCGCCCAACGAGACATCCGAATCATGAGATGTCAGCCATGAGCCGTAATCATCGCGGATAAAAACTTCATCCCCACTCACGTACCCAATGACGAAATCCGCGCCTTCCATCATATTCTCCGGATTGAATCCAACGGCAATCCAGCCCTCGCCAGGCGCTTTCAGGGTTCCTTCAAGGTACCCACCGTCGATTTCCCAGGAGAATTCCACCCCTCCGGCGGTGATCGTCTGCCCATCCTGGACATCCGGAATTCGCATCAGGATACCGGAGATGATGAGCCCGAACAGGATCGTGACAGTCATAGCGGCGGTTGTGGTGTATCCCAGAAGACGATGCATGGCCCGATGTTTCTTCTTATTCTTCGCCTTTCTGATGCGCAGTCCGATAAAGGGAGTCAGTACCAGGAGCAAGCCGGTGATGCCTCCGGATACGGCATGAATAGACGTGAAGTGAACACCGCTGTACACCTGAACCATTACAAGGGCGATCAGCAACGCGGTGATTCCCGACGTACCCGCGAAAATGCCGAGGGCCCGATGGGTTTTATAGCGCCATTTACGTTTTTTATAGAACAGGGAAATCGCAATACCGGTCAAGAGACTCACATAGGCTGAAGACATCAGCACTGCATGGGTTTTCCATAGAAGATCGTAAACCATCATACTCCCCGGTTGAATTCTAATATCACACGGCTTTCGCAGTCAAAAAAATCGGCCGCCAATGAAACAGGCGGCCGATTTCACAAATTACATAACCTCAACGTCTACGAAATTCAAATGAATCCAAACGGTATGCGGGGGAAAGTTCCCCGAATCCGGTTCGACGGTATGAGCAACGAAGTGGATCTCCGTTTCATCGGGTTCCGCAATCGAGTAATCACCGGGATTGCCTGGAGAGAAGAAACCCGACCGGTCTTTATTATAGATCGCATAGGTATTCGGGTCACGCGATCTTTCCGTGTACATCATGTGTCCGACGAGTTTCTCGTAAACCAACTCGTCATTGACGAAAATATCAACGGGTCCCCAGCTGCCAAGGAATGTCCGGACCTTCGGCATGACCGGGGCCTCTTGTCCGGTATCACCGTGAAGCCAGATAAAATCCGCGACCCCGCCTTCCCAGAAGTCGGAGCCCGTTTCGAATTCCGAATACTCCATTCGAATATTCCCGGTATAGGAGACACCGGCCTCGGGCGTGATGGTTCCGTTGAACTTAACGACCATGGATCCCTTGTTCGTTTTGGCATTCAAGTCGACGCGGGCTGTTCCGTCGAGAGGAACCACGGTGGAACCATCGTAGACGAAATTATCACCGTAGCCCCCGATAAGAAGCGGATTCCGGGCTTCCAGCTTCCATGTATCCGCGTGGGATCCTTCGAAAGTCAGATGTTCCGGTTCTTCTTCCACACCTGAGGCGAAGAGCGCAAACCCGACCATGAGAAACGCCAATGCAAACACAATACGTTTGAAAATATCCATTTTCTATCTCCTTGGATGAAATCAGTTGGCTCATATGGGCCTTTGCCGTATCAGACGCGCCGGTGGAAAGATTTCTTACGAAAAAAAACTGGATTCGAACGATCAGTCTCAACTCTAGTGAATTAATCCTGCTTTTCTGCTATAACTCACCTGATATGACAAGGTCGTCTGAGCTTCGACCAATTCCCACCCGGCATCCTCGCAGCGACCGTGAATGGATCGAAAGCCTTGCCCCGGACCACGCCGATTTCAATTCCGCACTGACCGACCTGAGGGAATATCTCTGGAACGGAATACGCCATACATTCAAAGGTTCCGGAAAAATCGGCGAAGAGCACCTGGAGGATTTCTGCCAGGAAGCACTCATGCGGGTTCTTTCCAAACGGAACAGCTATTCCGGGAAATCCCGCTTTACCACCTGGGCTATGAAAGTTGCAGTGAATCTCGTCTTATCGGAGATCCGGAAGAAAACCTGGCAGGATGTCTCACTCGATGCTTTCGATGATACTGAACCGTTTCTTGATGCGAGCCGGGGAAACGGTCTGTTCTCACCTCAGGAGCGAAAGTTATTCCGGAAAGAAATGGCCGAACTCTGCAATAAACTGATTCAGGAATCCCTGACCGACCGCCAACGGACAGCCCTGGTTTACCATATGAAGTACGGAATGCCGCTTGAGGAAATCGCCAGGCGGACCGGTTCAAACCGCAACAGCATCTACAAACTGCTGCATGATGCACGAATGAAACTGAAACAGGAATTCGAGAGGAGCGGTGTCGATCGTGATGATATATCGGCACTCGCCTGAGATGCTCCGTAAGAAACCCGATGGACGGCGCGTCACAGAGATGAGGATGAAGTGATGAAAATGAAAACAGGAATGAAAATGCCTCTCGGAAGCAAGCACGCGAAAATACTCGTCCTCATGGCGAAAGACAGTCGCGAAGACGAATTGGATTGCGAATCGGTAGCCGAGAACATGGATTCCTACGCCGAGTACGTCCTTAACTCGGGGGAATCAAGCCGGCTGATTCTGTTGATCGAAAACCATCTCAAACTCTGCAAAGACTGCGCGGAGGAATTCAAGCTGCTGCTCGGTGCTTTAAAAGCGTCTGAGCGACTTCTCTGATCCATTATGGAAACGACATAACGGAGAAAAAATAAAAATGAAAGCAGTAGTTTATTACGGTCCGGGTGATGTTCGCGTTGAAGAACGTCCCTATCCATCGGCAACAGATAATAACCTGATCGCCAAAGTGGAAGCTTGCGCTATTTGCGGCACAGATCTCAAAATCGCAACAATTGGAAATCCACGCTGCCACCCCCCGCGGGTTATCGGGCATGAAATGGTCGGTTTCATCGAACATGTCGGCAAGAGCGTCGAAGGATTCGCTGTCGGTGAGCGTATGACACTGGCAACGACGGTTGCCTGCAACGCCTGCTCAATTTGCGACAGAGGTCTTCAGAATATGTGTCCGAACGCCAAACCGATCAGCTATGATTTTGACGGTGCATTCGCCGGGTGGATCGCCATTCCCCCGCAGGCACTGGCAGGCGGTAATGTCATCAAGGTACCCGAAGGAATTCCCGTTGAGGCCGCGGTGCTGAGCGAGCCGATCAGTTGTGTGCTGAATGCTCAAATTCTGGCCGGTTTAATTGACGGCGATACAGTACTCATCGTCGGAGGCGGCCCCCTCGGCGCATTGCATGCGGAAGTCGCTAAAACACTTGGCGCCGCTAAAGTGATGATTATTCAGCGTTCAGAACCACGTCTTTCCATGCTCCGGAAACTTGATGGCGTGCAAGTGATTGACGGGGTCAATGAAGATGTCTCGGTGATTGTTCGGAATGCAACCGGCGGTGCGGGTGCTGATCGGGTGATTGTTTGTGCTCCCTCTCGTATAGCTATGGAGCAATCAATAGATTATGTCCGTAAAGGTGGAACTATCAGTTTGTTTGCCAGCCTGCCAAAGGGTTCCGCGAATATCAGCTTCGACAGCCGGCTCCTCCACTATAATGAGCTGCATGTGGTTGGGGCATCCGATTCCCGTCCTGAACACGTACAACAGGCCGTCGACCTGATGAAGGGCGGACGGCTTACACTGGATAAAATTGTAACCCACACCCTGCCGCTGACTGATTTCGACAAAGGCCTCGAACTCATGAAACAGAAGGCATGCCTGAAAGTACTTGTTCTTCCCGGGGAGTAATGATGAAGCTTCAAGATAAAATAGCAGTAGTGACCGGCGGGGGAAGCGGGATTGGCACAGAGATTTGCCGCGTCTTCGCCGCTGAAGGTGCAAAAGTTGCTGTAACGGATGTTGATTTGAAAACTGCTGAAAAGGTGGCGAAAGAGATCTGCTCGGCAGACGGGGAGGCCGCCGCATGGGAGATGGACGTCTGCGACGGCAACGAGGTCGACAGGGTAGCACAGAACATTGTCGAAACATTAGGTCGGATTGATATCTGGGTGAATAATGCCGGTGTATCTTACATTGTCCCATTTCTGGAATGCAGTGATGAAGTATGGAATAAAACCATTGCGGTAAATCTGACCGGTACTTTTAACGGCTGCCGTGCAGCCTTGAGGCAAATGAGCATACAGAAAGCCGGTTGTATCATCAATATTGGGTCTCAGTCCGGTAAACAAGGCAATACGCAATATGCCGCATACTGTGCGAGCAAGTTCGGTGTGGTCGGGATAACCCAATCACTGGCGCTTGAGTTCGCTCCTTTAGGCATCAGGGTAAACACCATCTGTCCGGGTGTGGTGATGACTCCGCTCTGGAATGATATGCTTGGTGTATATGCGAAGAAGCGTAATTTGAAAGAAGAAGAAGTCATTCCGTACATGGAAAGCAAAATTCCACTGGGTCGTCTGACGCAGAAAAGTGATGTGACGGCCGCCGCTGTTTTCCTTGCGAGCGATGATGCTTCATTTATCACCGGTCAATCCATAAACGTTTCCGGCGGTGTTATCATGAATTGAAACGGAGTGCAGGATGAGAACTCAGAATGATGACGAGAAACAGATCGACCTGACCTGCGCAGGCATACTGGTGCTTGATCTTTATGGTAAGGAGATCAACGCCTTTCCCGGGAAGGGCACCTCAATTTATTTCGATACATTAGCCACCAATCCGGGCGGATGTGCGTATAATACCGGCGTTGATGCGGCCCGGCTCGGATTGCATGTGGCGGTACAGGGCAGGGTTGGAAAAGACGCCTTCGCCGATATCATGCTTAACGCATTGCAAGACGAAAAAATCCATACACAGTCAGTCAGCCGCGGAGAGGAAAATACAGGCTTTTCATTTGTCATGATTCCTGATGATGGACAACGACGGATTTATCACACCCGAGGTGCCAATAAAAGCTTCGGCCCGAGTCACCTCGACCTCGATGCAATTCGGCATTCCAGAGTACTCCATATCGCCGGGGCTACTCTGATGCCTGCCTTGGACGGCGAACCGATCTTCGAGCTGTTGCAATTCTGCCGGGACCATGGAGTCATTACCAGCCTGGATCCGGTATACAGGGAAGATATTGCCGATCTGATTTTACCGGCTCTGCCGCTGCTTGATATTTTCCTGCCCAATCGTCAGGAGTCGGTGCACATTACCGGCTTCGCCGAACCGGAAGACCAGTTGAAGTTCTATCTCGATCGAGGCGTAAAAATTGCCGGAATCAAAATGGGAGAAGACGGAGTTCTGATTTCAGACGGGTCGGAGTGCTTCAAACTTGGTATCTATCCGGAGGAAGTCGTTGATACATGCGGCGCGGGTGATGCATTTATCGCAGGGTTTATCTATAGTCATCTTCGACAATGGAGTCTTCTGAATAGTGCTCGATTCGCCTCTGCGACGGCTGCCTTCTGCGTAAAGACCCTCGGCGCTACAACAGGCATTCCTGATGCCGCCGCAGTTTCAGACTATGTGGAAGCGCACAAGATCGGTGCCGCTGATTATCGCTTGTAATTCTGCACCGGATCTACCGACACCTTTCCTTTCTGCTCAACGGCTTTGTACAATTTGTCCAGAAATTCATGCAGTGGAACGCGGTGTATCCGGGCCGCCATTTTCACCGTCAGCACCCTTGTGATAATGCGGCGCAGGGAATACTTCCCCACGGGCTTTACGCCGAACATCACCATCACGCCGGCAATATCACCATAATTCTGCAGGATGTCGAACACCCGGGTTTTTTCTGTAATTTCCATGATTCATTCTCCTTTTGATATATACGAAGATACGAATAATGCTAGTAATTGACTATGGAAATCACAAAGAAATCAGCTCACCAGCGTGTCTTTGTTTTATAAACTGGTTGATTCCTGCTGTTCCGGTAGATTCCAGGTAGTTGGCGACTCCGCCAATTTCAGCCATATCAATCTACTCTTCCCGCTTGACTCCCATGACATCTATTGACATCTGGCAGGGGATGATATTCAAGTCGTTACCCAGGGTGATAATCAAATCACCGTGGATTCCGGGTATAAGCGGCTGGAGGGGTTCGGCTCCGGGAGATATAATCTCCACGCTCAAAGATGGTGATAACCGCTTTCTCTTCATTCCTTCTCAATCGAGCTGCCATTGCGGCTTCACCGGCGATACCGCCAACTATCAGATATTGTATTTTGGTTCCTATTCAACAGACTATATACAACTAATTTGGTCAGGTATAGTTTTCCAGAAGCGATTGCCAAATAAAACAAACACCAAAGGCTGCAGCCTGACGGTTTTCAGCAATATACCCCATAATAGAGGTGGAAGGAGGAATCCATGTCCGTAGAAGTTCGCCCATTCATCACGGGTTACTCCAGGGCTTATGCCCTTATCGGTGAAAAGACGATCCTCGTTGATGCCGGTCCGAAAAGCGACAAATTCTCGATAAAAGACGCCCTCTTTTCGGTCGGAGTCAAGCCGGATAATGTATCCCTCATTGTTATCACTCACGCTCATCCGGATCACATCGCCGCCCTGCCTGCCCTGAAGAGGATTACCGGGGCACCCGTCCTCTGCCATCGCATCGCCGCCGAATCCCTCAAAAAAGGTTGGGGTGAGAACATTGTTCCTCGAACTGGTTTTGCCCGTTTTGTTGTCCGCCTTATGCCGAAATCGTCGGAACGTAATCGTCGACCTATGGATGTCGATATCGCCATCACGGAAGAAACCGACCTGACAGGCTACGGACTGGATGCCCGCATCATCCCCACCCCGGGCCATACCGCCGGATCGATATCCGTCGTCACCGGGAACGGTGATGCCGTCATCGGCGACCTGGTGATGAAGTTTGGTTTCGGTGGACCGATACTCTCCATGTTCTCCGATGACGAGGAGAAACTCATTTCCAGCCTGCAGGGACTGCTGGACCGGAACGTCCGCATCTTCCACCTGGCCCATGGAGGAGCCCTTTCCCGGGACAAGGTGAAGCGGCTTGTCGAGAAGACCTGATTATACGAAACCGGCATACTCTGTTGCACCCTTGAACTGATACGACTCCCCGAATGCAGGGAGCTCGATTAGGAAATGAATTTCCCGGGGCGCGGCAGAGGTCAGTTAACGTTCAATCCAATTCACGAGTAATACCGGCCATCGCCTCCCGCTGCCCCTCACCTGATGAAAATAGGTCATTCAACATAATCGGTTCATAAACCGTTCATGAAAATCATCGAATATTACAAGAACAGGAGGATTACAGATTATGCATTATCTGCATGGTTGGCCGACCCAAGGCTTCATGGGCATCGGAGGCCCTATCATCATGATTATTTTCGGCATTATCTTTATCGGAGTTCTTGTCTATCTGGCTATCGCCGTATCCAGAAAAAACAACGTTCAATCCGGTGGAAGCTTCAATAGGGACAGGGGCATGGACATCCTGAAGGAACGATTCGCCAGAGGCGAAATCACCAAAGATGAGTACGAATCCATGAGGATCACACTCCTGAACTGATCTCGGAATATTGGGAATAATCGGAGTGCCGGTGGTGGGAACATCACGTTTGCGCTATCTCAGCACATCCTTGTGTTCACGCTTTTCACTCCGCCGGAACAATGCCAGAACCGGTTGAGTCAGAACAAAAAGACCCGCTCCGACCAGATATCCCGATGCGATTCCGAATCGTCCGGCCAGCCTTCCCAGGGCGGGCTGGCCGAAAATGGCGCCACCGCTTCCCACCAGGGAATCCAGTGAAACGATGGTGGCCCGCTTCTCCGAGGGGATCCGGCTATGCAGCGCACTGCGCAGGAACGGGCCGGCATACCCCAGGCTACCCATCATCAGCATCATACCGGCTATGGCCAGTGCGGGGGCACCCGGAATACCGAGTACCTCCCTCATCGACGGCAGCCCCGCCAGCCCGGTCAGAAAGGCACCGATTGCCGCCGTAACCATGGACGCTGCGGCAATACCACCAACCAGCTCCTCTCGATCCATATTTTTCCTGTCCCGACGGGCAGCCAGGGTCTGACCCAGAATCTGGGACAACGTCATCCCGGCGGTTACCAGGCCCGAGAACCAGGCGGCTCCAGGCAGACCGGCCAGGGTCGTGATATAGGGCTGAAGGGCGTAAAATCCCCACATCATGAAAATTCCCAGCAGGAAGGATACCCCCATCAGGCGGCGTAAAGATATAATCTTTAATCCGTACCGGATACTGTCGGCTGCCGTCCGGCGGATCCGTTCCCGGGCCGTCATGGTTTCTCCGTCGGGTTTCCACCCCTTTTCCGGCATGGCGAAAACAGTAAGAGCCAGCATAAGCAGAAAAAGCAGCGCCCTGAGAAGGTAGGGAATACGGTAGTCCAGGCTGCCGAGCAGTCCTCCGGTGATGGTTCCGATAAGCATGGTAGCGCTGGAGGCAGTGGCCGCCGATGCGAAGAGCCCCGTCGAACCCCCTTCATCACCCACTGCCTTGAGTTCATCCACGGCCCAGGCTTCAGCGGCACCTGAAAAGAAGGTGAATCCCAACCCGAGAATGGCGGAAGCCGCGGCAAAAGCCACAATACCCCCACCCCAGGTACCGGCGGCCAGATAGCCGAGGGTTCCGGTAAAGAGCATCACCGAACTCCACTGCAGTGAAACCTTCCGGCCCCGGGAGTCGGCGACGGCGCCGGTTGGAATTTCGAAAAGCGTCATGGCGGCGGTGAAGACAGCATTTACCAGAAACACCTGGAAAATATCCAGTCCCGAATCCAGCAGAAATAGGGTGTTCACCCCCCATATGAGGGAAGCCGCCAGTGTATGAGCTCCCGTAAGGATGTAGTATCGCCTTCTGATTTCAGCGGCAGTCATGATTCCATTTTATACCTTACGGAATGATAATCAATACTAATAAAGTAATATTTATAGGCCCGCGACAGTGAGGCGATATGAATTAACCCGAAGTTCCCGGATATACGAAATTACTTCCTATCCTGATGACCAACAGGACCGAATCGACTATTAATATGGGGGGACCATGGATTTCATTTCCAGGTGGAATGAGAATTCTCCAATAGTCCGGCTCAAGATGTCCGTCATGCAGATATTGCTCGCTGCCTTCGCCCGAGCGGTGGCCCGGCGGCCGGCACTGAACCGCTTCGTCTCCAATTTCCGGCATTATCAACGGAACAATATCTCAATCTCTTTCGTCACCAGGAAGAACCTGACCGATGACGGGAATAAGAGTGACGATGATGTTGATTTATTCGAGAAGCTCCCTGTATTCGTACTCCGCTTTGCCATCAGGCTTCTCAAATTCCTGGACAGATATAACTGGATTCCGAAATCGATGATCCGGCTCCTGCCGTTCTACAGTTCCGCATTTCCGACCAACGTTGGATCTCTCAAGCTTGATGCTCCCTTCCACCATAATTTCGAAACAGGAAACTGTGGAATATTCATTTCTCCGGGAAAGTTAAGATTCGAGAAATTCATCGATAAAGACAACATGATCCGGGATCGCAGAGTGGTATCCATCCGCTACACCTTCGACGACCGTATCGTTGACGGTATCTACTCAGGACGGGCGATGAAGCTCATTGAAAAACCCGATATCGATCCAAAATACATCAAAGAACCTGCCCTGACCGAAAAAGGGTGGAATCTATGGGCCAAGAGTCTGTCGGACTTAACCATTCAGGAATGAGTTTCCAGCCCCCGGCGGCCCGGGTGGGGAAGGCGGCTGCCGCGATCTGAGTTGACACCTTCCCGGGAGTTATCTAGTGGGCAGCGAGGTAGCCGGGTTCAATTAACCCTGAATGAAATGACTCAGAACTTGATTTTCAACATGGCGTTGGCGCCGACATCTGAGAAGTTCTGTTTTGTCTTCACTTCAATGAAGGCTTCAAAGAACGCAATATCAACGCCCAGCCCCAGGGTAATATACTCCCGGTAATAGCTGGCTCCCACATCCAGAAAATTGAAGAAGCGCAGGTTTGCCCCTACTCTCATATGCCAGAGAAACGGGTTTAAATCGGACGAGTAGAAATCCTTGAGACTCGTATAATTCGTATCGTTATACTCTCTGACCAGTCCCACCAGATCGTAGAAGTCCAGACTGAACTTGGGTCGAACAACTCTCCAATCCGGCTGCCAGGAAAGGCCGGTTCCCACATCAAGGTTCCAGGTATAACCACCTGAGGGACCTGAGACATTCCCTGACATGAAGTCCCCCACCGTCCCCGAAGCCATATCATCGATCGGAGTGACTGATCCGATGATA
>DAOVYP010000215.1 GCA_030635565.1 Spirochaeta sp.
GAAGCGGTCAGGGATCTGATACTTTGATGAGTGTTCCCCACCTTGTCACACTTTCAGTGAAACTCCGGTAATTTTGATTCCCAAACGAAATGAGGGGATTACAGCGGGTTCGCAAAGCGAACTTGCGAGCAGTGAACTTTTTCATCCCCGAGTGAACCATGACTTGCCTGAAGGCCTTCGGGGCCATCAGAACCTAGCCTATTCCTCCAATGGAAATATGTTTGGTCTCAAGGAATGCATCCATTCCCTCGACTCCCAGTTCCCGGCCGCTGCCGCTTTCCTTCATTCCGCCGAAGGGGCAGTTGCTGGTGGAAGGTACCGCATCATTCACTCCCACGGAACCTGCTTCCAGGGCTTCTGAAACCCTGAAGGCCCGGTTCAGATCGTTTGTGTAGACGTAGGCCGCCAGTCCATAGGGCGTGTCATTGGCTTCTGTAATAACCTCTTCTTCAGAATCAAAGGGCACCACAGGAGCAAGGGGGGCGAAACTCTCTTCAGTCATACAGACTGCATCTTTCGGTACATCAGCCAGGATGGTCGGTTCGAAATAACTGCCGCCTTTCAGGTCCAGGACTTTGCCGCCACAAATGAGGCGTGCACCTCTCTTCACGGCATCGTCCACCTGGTTCAGGGCAGAATCCAGCCCGGCCCTGTCTATCAGCGGGCCAACATCGACGTTGTCTTCCAAACCGTAACCAGTCTTGAGAGCCGAAGTCTTTTCCGTAAGCCGTTCAAGAAACTCATTGTAAATGCTTTTCTCTACATATATCCGGTTGGAAGCGATGCAGGACTGGCCGCTGTTGCGGAATTTCGTAATGAGTACACCGTCTACGGCGGCGTCGACATCCGCGTCTGAGAAGATGATGATGGGAGCATGGCCGCCGAGTTCCAGTGACAGGTTTGTCACGGTTTCGGCGGATTTCCGTATGAGTTGTTTGCCGACGGCTGTCGAACCGGTGAAGGTCAGCTTGCGGCAGACGGGATTATTCAGGAATTCATCAACGATTTCAGCGGCGGGGCCCAGTAGAAGCTGGAAAACACCTCGTGGAATACCCGCTTCATCAAGGGCTTTGGCCATGGCGATTGATGCCAGAGGCGACTTTCCCGAAGGTCGTAGAACAACCGGACAACCGGCGGCCAGGGCGGGTGCAACTTTCCGGGCAGCCAGAACCAGGGGGAAGTTCCACGGTGATACGGCTGCGACGACTCCGACGGGCTGTCTGATGATGAGGTGACGCTTGCCTTCGGCCTGAGGCGGCACGATGCGCCCGTAGCCACGTCTGGCTTCTTCCGCGAACCAGCGGAAATGATCGATGGCGACATTCACTTCACCGCGGCTCTGGGCCAGGGGTTTGCCATTCTCCCGGGTGATGATGATAGCGATCTCTTCGAGGCGATCCTGCATCAGGCCGGCCGCTTTCAGGAGAATGGCTCCCCTGTCCCTGCCTGTCATTCTGCGCCATGCGGGAAAGGCAGCTTCGGCGACTGCGAGTGCATGTCTGGTTTCATTACGGCCGACAGTGGCCACTTTCGCGATTGTATCACCATTCCCGGGATCGGTGATTTCCAGAACACCGGTCCCATCCTTCCATAAACCGTCGATGTAAATTTTTTCAGTCACCATAAGGGCCGCCAATCCATTTGGGAACTTCCTCCCAGTCTGTGAGGAATTGATGAAGGACCGTATCGGTGAGATGGTGATCGAACAGGCCTGCGAGAATGGGGAAGGCCATGGTACAGGCGTCGGCCCCTATCAGAGCGGATTGGAGAACATGTTCAGGATGGCGAATGGCAGCGGTGAGCAGCTGAGTCTTAAATCCGTAATTATCATAGATCTGACGGATCTGACTCGCAAGGTCAATACCTTTCTGACCGGCGGAATCCAGGCGGCCGATGAACGGACTGATATATGTAGCCCCGGCTTTGGCGGCCAGCAGGGCCTGAATCGGCGTGAAGTTAATGGTTGCGTTGGTGCTGATGCCTTCAGCCGACAGCATTTTGATGGCTTTGATGCCTTCCCGGATAACAGGCACTTTGACGATGACATTGTCGGAAATCCCGGCCAGGGCCCGGCCTTCCCTCAGGATTCCTTCGGCGTCCAGTGCGATAGTTTCTATGCTTACCGGACCGGAAACAAGACGGCAGATCTCCGGATAGATCTCGCTGGGATTACCCCCGGCACTTTTCACATGAGAGGGATTTGTGGTAACACCGTCGATGACACCCCAGTCGATGGCCTGTTTTATCTCGTCGAGACGAGCTGAATCCAGGAAAATCTTCATATATGCTCCAAATACCAGTTTCGTATGACTGAGATTATTATAGAGAATATTCTGAATTGACGGGAGAATAAAAATATCCGAATGGTACTATAGTGAAACGATTTCTCAGGTTTTAAGGAAATCCCTGGCGACCAGGGAGATCTTGAGTGCCTCGGTACCGGTGTTCAATGTCGTGAGAAAGCTCCGGTTGTTGACGGTTTGCTCCGTTATCCCGGCTACCTTGTCCCTGATGGAATCGGGCTCTCCCGCTTCGCGGCTCCAGACTCTCACAACCGCATCCCGGGTTCTCAGGTATCAGCTGCGGCAACAAGTTCCACATCCGGGGACAGCGGGCACCCAGCGACATAAGCCATTCCGATGCTCAAATCGGCGAGAATGGTCTTCATCGGTGTACCTCTGCCGGAGTATCGGGAAGGATTCGCAGTGCATTTCCTGACAGAATGGATTCCTGCAGGTCTTCAGGCAGATTAAGGCAACGGACACTTGACCGGATATCCCGGGTTAACGGGTATGGATTGTCTTCAGTATCTTCCTCACCGGCTCCTTTCTGCAGGAAATTCAGGAGTCGATGACAGCGCCGGCGGTTTCCCTTGAGTGAGTCACCGGGAATCGGGGCCTGCTTGTCGGAGAAAAAGAAAGCATCGGATCCGAAGAGAATCCTCTTCCTGTATCGGCTGAAGAAATCCCGGGCCGACGATAAGTTATCGGAAAGCGGGAGATAGAAATAATTCCCCGGCGCCAGATCGAAACAGGCGTTCGGTGATTGGTCTAGGAAAGCCCCCGCTCCAGGCAAATCTGCGGCAAGGAAGAGCAAATGGGGAAAAACAATCGTAGTATCCGGAGCTTTGGCGCAAAGCCGGGCGGCTCCCTGTACGAGTTCTTTAAATGCGGGCACGCTTTTACCGAATAGGGATAACTCTCCCACCTCCGGCTCCCAGAATTCCGGCGGGTCGGCAACATGGAAAATGACGGGCATCTCACGCCTTCCCGCTTCCCGGCAGGCCTCAATGATTCCCGGATCATCGGGCATCAGGTTCAGGGCGGCCGCTATTTCAGGCTTACCCTCCCAGAGTTTCAGGCCGTCGAACCCTGTCTCGGCCAAGCCTGCCACCTGGGCCGCAGGATCCCAACCACCTCCGGGAGCCTGCCGGTTGTCCAGAGATCCGAAGGCATAAACCGGCACCGAAACATCTGGATCGTTGTTAAGTCGGCGTTTGGTTTCGAGAACAGCATCATTCAGATTTACGAGCTTACCGACGTAAGCAGGAAAACCGGTGAGGGGTATGGAGAGCAGGTTCAATCCGGAGAGATTTTCCAGGCGGATGTAGTCCGCTATTTCCCCGGTTCTACCGATGTCACCGCCATGGACATGAAAATCGAATAAGCCCGGGGATGACACGGGTTCAACGCAGGCCGAAATGAGGAGCTTCGGCGACCGCAGCGGTGACGGTTAACGATGGGACGGGGTGGTTACAGGCGTATGAGGCGGGAAAGTCTGGGCAGATCGGCCCGAATAACAGCTTGCGTGCAACAGCCCGCTGCCAGGGCCGGTTCATCCAGAGGGACAGACGGCGGGCGGCGAGAATGGATTTCATCCCGACAGTGACTGCACGCCGGGGTATCATCTCCCAGGCTCCACCCAGGGCGGTGTGAGCGTTCGTCGTGATAGTTTCCGGGGTGAGATTGACGATACGGGACAGGCTCTCGGGCCCGCAGGGAGCCTCATTAAATGCCAGATGACCATTGATACCCACGCCTGCGAAGCATACCGTGGCCCCTCCCAGGTCGGCGATGGCCCCGTCATAGGCTTCAGGATCGGCGGGATCGGGAAAATGCACCTGTTCACGGCGGAATCCATGGCGGCCCGTCAGGAGGTCAGCAAGCTCCATATCAACAAAACCCCTGAAAGAAAGAGGGTGGCCGGAATCGATTAGAGCATCATTCACATCGAGGTACTCATCCATGAAGAACAGATGCAGTCCGGACAGATCAATGGGCAGCTGATCGATGAGGGTTATGAGGATTCGGTATTGGTAGATCGGCCCCACCGGAACAATGAATACCGATTGCCGGCCATTATCCAGATCTGTGGAAACTTCGCGGTACATTTCAAGGGCCATCAGCCAGTAAAGTGTTGTGTCATTTTCCGCTATTCGCAATGCCATCGGTAAAGAAGGATCAGCTGCTTCCAGTATCCGGTCGTAGATTTCCATAAGGTCAACCTAACCTTTCAGGGCTCCGCTTGTAAGTCCCTTATATTATTTGTTCGTGAAGATTGACGAAAATGCGGATTCCCAGCTGTTGGAAAGCTCATAGGTGAAATACCTCTGATCAAAACACCAGTACATCCAGACTAAAAGTTTATTCAGGGTATTTTTATTCAAGTTAAGTGGTGATGTCTCCGTCATTGCCTTTCATAAAATCTGTGTTCTTGTCTCCGACCCAATAACGCTCACCTGCGATGCACCAGATGAAGCACAGGGGGCTGTCATGGCTGAACACCGGATGGTAGTTCAGGACAGGTATGGTGACATGATCCCCGGTCGCGACTGATGTGACGAAGGTCTGGTTCTCATTATCTTCATATACAGTCATGGCCCCTTCACCTTCTATGAAGCTGTATACCTCTTCCTGATC
>DAOVYP010000576.1 GCA_030635565.1 Spirochaeta sp.
CGGCTTTTCTTGCTCAGCATGCGCTGTATCATCTTACTGTTGTCCAGGAGGGGCGCGACGGAACGATTATGATGCACCCGGCTGATGGCCCGGGCGAAAAGGTTGGAAACATTGGCGCTCCGATACCAGGGGCGGGACAGTATCTCTTCAGAAAGATTCACCGCATTGGTACCGATAACGTAATCGAACCATCCGTCTTCGTGGGCTTTGTCGAAATGGGAGACGGCGTCGCCGGAGAACAGCGGCAGGGACACGCTGCAGACAATCTTCCTGGCACCCAATTCCTTGATGATTTTCATCGCCTTGATGAGGGTACCGCCGGTACCGAGCAAATCGTCCGCCATGAACACCGTTTTGTCTTCGACGTCCCCCAGCAGACGGGCACTGGTGATATTCGAATCCACCGCATTCCTGGATGTCCTGGCATGGTCTCTTTCCTTATATAAAAGAGCCAGTGGTTTTTTCAGGCTGTCCGCAAAGAATTTGCAGCGGTCGATGGCACCGGTATCCGGAGATACGACGACAAGATCATCATTCACAAGATCGATGAAAGAACTGGCCGTTCTGAGAATCTGGTACGACGCATGCAGATTCTCAAGGCTCAATCCATTGAAGGTGTGCTCGATTTCCTTTGAGTGGATATCCAGAGTGATAATCCTGGCAACGTCCATGTTCTCGAACATTCGACCCAGCATCGAAGCGGTGAGCCCTTCCCTGCCCTTCTTTTTGTGCTGCCGGCTGTAGGGATAGGAAGGAAGCACCATGGATACCCGTCGGGCACCGGCATGGCGGGCCGCATCCGCCGTGGTCAGCAAGGTCATCAGATGATCATTCACCGTCAGAACCCTTTGTTCGTCACCCAATTTCACGGGAGTCTCGTTGGCCACATCCTGAATGATGTAGATATCCAGTCCCCTTACCGTTCTCATTATCTCAGTCTTGATTTCACCGTTGGCGAAGCGGGTGTACTTGCAGGGAATCTTGAAGGACGGGTTGCGATAGCTGTCGGGACTTCCAACAGCCGTTACACGATGGCTCAGAAGATCATCCGCTAAATTCAGTTCCCGAAAGGTTTCTTTATTCGGCAATTCATACAACTTGGAGATAAACTGCGCCTTCTTCTCAAAACGCCGCTGATAGAGGGTTTTCAGGTGAGCGACAATCTCTTCGGCGAAGGATTCTCCACCGGGACAGGCTATCACCCCGAGTGAGGTGGGCTTGGCGAAACTCATGCGGTATCGTCGCTCCCGATTTCTGGTTTGATTACAGTTGGATACTTAACCGACTATACGATTGGATCGGAGTGAGGGTCAATATTTGGATGACCTCCGGAGCTATGAATGAAAGTAATGAACAACCTGTAATTTATCATCATCGGGGGGCCGGCTGTATATACCTGTTGACCTGACGGATTCAGTCTTCCTGGGGGATGACCACAGCAATCCGATCAGCAATCATCGGAATCCGACAATCCAGGTCGACTATTTTGCCGGTCTCGTAACGACTCTATATGAGATTGAATAAAAAACTGTTTCTGATTCACATTAACCATGCTTTAGCATCGGTCTGCTATACAGCAGGCGCCTGGTGCAAGAAAAATACAGGGCGACTCAGCCTGCCGGCCATTATTCTGATGCTCGTTCA
>DAOVYP010000123.1 GCA_030635565.1 Spirochaeta sp.
GGAAACAAAAGACGGTTTCCCGGTGATGGGTGAAAACGGCATCATCCGGATAACCGAAGACCACGTTTCCATCGATAAGCTGGGCCGGGTCTGGCAGCAGGAAACCATCGAAGCCGATCCTGCTCTTGTTGATACTATCAAAATCGTGGGATTCGCCAGGAATCGCTTCCTTCAGAAACAGGGATCGAGTTTCTGGACGGAAAACGAGAATTCAGGTGCGGCAAGAGATCTGGAAGGTGTTGACCGTCCGGGTGTCCTTCAAGGCTTTCTTGAGGGCTCCAACGTGAATCCAGTCACAGAAATGGTGAACCTGATCGAGGTGAACAGGGCATATGAGGCCAATCAGAAAGTGATAACGACTCAGGATTCACTGCTCAATCGTCTGATCAGTCAGGCCGCCAAATACTAGGGGGAAATGAGAAATGATGAGATCACTATGGACCGCCGCAACGGGGATGCACGGTCAGCAATTCAATATTGATACGATTTCCAACAACCTCTCGAACGTCAATACCAACGGATACAAGCAGGTACGTGCCGACTTTGAAGACTTGATTTATCTGAATTCCCGGATCGCGGGGACTCCGGCAACAGAACGTACCGTCACCCCGACAGGGATACAGGTGGGGCATGGTGTCAAGGTTGGTGCCTCCCAGCGCATATTCAGCCAGGGTTCACTCAGGCAGACCGATGCCCTGGGCGATATGGCCGTCATGGGTGAAGGTTTCTTCCGGGTGCTCAACATGGACGGTACCTGGGGTTATACCCGGGACGGATCTTTCAAAATCGATGCCAACGGTCAATTTGTCAGTTCAAACGGATACCGTCTGATGCCGGAACTGGTTCTGCCGCCCAATTTCCTGCCCGCCAGCCTGGCGGTGAGCCAGCAGGGACAGGTGACGGTGAAGATTCCCGGTCAGGACGACCCGGTTACCGTCGGACAGATTGAACTGTATCGATTCATCAACTCAGCCGGTCTCCAGGCTGTCGGCGAGAATCTCTTCATGGAAACTCCGGCCTCCGGTGAAGCGTTACGAGGGCGTCCGGGAGAGGACAGCATGGGCAAGGTTTACCACAAGTTTCTCGAGAACTCGAATGTCTCGGTGGTGAAAGAAATGGTGGGGATGATTGTGGCCCAGAGGGCCTACGAACTGAACTCCAAAGCCATACAGACTTCAGACGCCATGCTGGGTATCGCCAACAACCTGAAGCGCTAGGGGAAAAGATGAGAGATGAAAGAGACACAAGAAAAGGGGAGCGGTATGACGATTAATCCCATGATGAGCGGCCAGATGGCATACGATACGAATAAGGCCACAATGGAGACTGATGAACTGCTGCGGCGATCGGCGGTTGGTAACACGGATGAGCTGCGCGAAGTGTGTGAAGAATTTGAATCTTTGTTTGTAAAAATGATGCTTGACTCAATGCGTGCTACATTAACAGATGACACCCTGATCCCGAAGAACTCCGGTGAGAAGCTCTTTGAAGATCAGCTCTATGATGAGTATGCCAAAAGCATCAGCAAAACAGCTGACCTTGGTATCGCAGACATGATGTACGACCAGCTTGCTGCAGGTCTACCGGGATCCTCAATCGATATCAGTTCATAAAAAACTGATTTTTCTTTTGATCAATCTGCTAACTTCCAGTATACAAAAGTATACAGTAGGCGTTTACTAACGTAATCGCTCTTTTAATGAGTCGTTGTAACTCTATTGATACTATGCAATTATATGTTTTTGTCGGTTTTATGGTGATCTTGGCACGGTATTTGTTCATTAAGTGTCGAGATGAATATGAAAAAGACAAAATACGATGATTCAGATCTGACACTTCATGCCTATCTTGAGGAAATCAGCCGCTTCAACCTTCTGAACTATGAAGAAGAGCTGGATTTCTCTCACCGCATTGAAAAGGGCGAGCACGAAGCACTCAACTCACTTATCAATGCAAATCTTCGCCTCGTTGTGAAAATAGCCAAAGCCTATGTCAGTCCTGAAATGGGTTTGATGGACCTGATTCAGGAAGGTAATCTTGGTCTTATCAAGGCTGCTGAAAAATACGATTACAGGAAAGAGGTGAGGTTCAGTACTTATGCCTCCTGGTGGATCAAGCAGTCCATCAGCCGGGCCATCACCAATAAAAGAAGGGCCATCCGTCTTCCTCATCGGAAGGAAGAAGCCCTCAAGCGTCTGCAGAAAATTTCCGAAGAGTTCTCCCAGGAATACTACCGACAACCCAGTATTGAAGAATTGGCGGCTTATACAGGAATGAACGAGCATGAGGTATCCTCTGTACTGGATCTTGCCAGCTCGACCGTGTCCCTGGATTCCGAGATCAATATGAACAACGGAACCTTGCTGGACGTGCTGGAGGACAATTCCTACAGCCCTGATGGTGAACTTGTTCGAAAGAGTCTCAAGGAAGACACCAGACGATTCCTGGGAATCCTGAGGGAGCGGGAAAAAGCCATACTCATGTATCGCTTCGCTTTCGACGACGATAAGAAATACACCCTCAAAATGATCGGTGAAAAAATGGGGATCTCCCCGGAAACAGTACGACAGATTGAGATGCGCGCACTGAAAAAACTCCGTACCGAGGCGGAACCGATCAGAGAATATATTTTCAGTTGAGGTAATTTCACAAATCCTCGATTTTCGACCCCATATCTGAGGATCTATCAGAATGGTAATTTTGAAAGCAGGATGGTGCTGATGCCCTTTCCTGCTTTTTTTTATATAGTTGTGCTTATGAATGTTCTCGGCATTGAATCAAGTTGTGACGAATGCTCCGTGGCCGTCGTAGCCGACGGAAAAAATATCCTGTCGAATATTATCGCCACCCAGGTGGAGCACCATGCACCCTGGAACGGTGTCGTTCCCGAAATCGCATCAAGACTACATGTGGAATGGATCGATGAAGTGACCTCTCGCGCCCTTACCGAGGCCGGAATGCCCCTGGCGGATATTGATGCTTTAGCCGTAACCTCCAGGCCGGGGCTGATTGGCTCACTGCTGGTGGGGCTTTCCTATGCCAAGGGTCTGGCGTGGTCCGCCGGCAAACCCTGGGTCGGCGTTGATCACATGATGGCACATCTTTATGCACCGCACCTGGAATATGACATCGAATATCCCTATCTGGGTCTCATTGTCTCGGGGGGGCATACGATACTCTGCCGTGTCGAATCCATGGAGGATGTTACCGTTCTGGGGACTACCATCGATGATGCCTGTGGAGAAGCTTTTGACAAGGTTGCCAAATACTACAACATGGGTTATCCCGGGGGTGTCATACTGGACCAGTTGGCTGAAAACGGGGATCCGACGGCATTCCGTTTTACCGAGCCCAGGCTTCACAAGGGCAACCACCGCTATGATGTATCATATTCCGGCCTGAAGACCGCCGCCATCAACCAGTTGAATCAATTTCGCAGCGAAGGTGCCTGTGACAGCCTTGAGAATATCGCAGCATCCTTCCGAAAAGCCGCAATCGATATGCTCATTAAACGTGTTAAAAGAGCTGTCGAAGATACAGGTATCAACCGTGTGGTGGCCGGTGGAGGCGTATCGGCCAACCGATATCTGCGGAAATCACTCACCGAAGACGAGTCACTTGAATCGTACTTTCCGTCCATGGCCCTGTGTACCGACAACGGCGCCATGATTGCCGCCCTGGGCTATCACAGACTCATGCAGGGGGAAAGATCGGGGCTCGAGCTGAATGCAGCCTCCCGGGTGTCGGGATTCAGGCGTTCTTATCCGTAGTATCCGGATCAAAGGCGCATTGTGAAAGAACCTCTGAATATTGACCCGTTTACCGTCGACATATATGGTATTTCTGCCGAGGAGAAGACTATGAGCCTGACTTACGACATTGATAAAGCCATCCGCAAGATTCCCAATTACCCGAAAGAAGGAATCCTCTTTTTTGACATCACCAGTATTCTCACCAACCCTGAGGCTTTTCATTTCTGCATCGAACGCATGGTGGAAATATACAAAGATACCGAAGTCGCCGCTGTAGCCGGAATTGAATCCCGTGGCTTCATTTTTGCCGCACCACTGGCCGACAGGATGGGCATCCCGCTTATTCTTGTGCGCAAGGCCGGTAAACTGCCGGGTGAAACCTGGAGGCAGGACTATCGGCTGGAATACGGTGAGGCAGCGGTTGAAATTCACAAGACCGACGTCCCCGCCGGGAAAGACGTTCTGCTCATCGACGATCTCATCGCCACCGGCGGTACACTCAGCGCCGCCCGAACCATTCTGGAGAAAGGCGGTGCCACGGTGAAAAACGTTTTCGGGGTTATCGGTCTGCCGTTTCTGAACTTCAAGGACAAGCTGCCGGGTATTGAGGTGACGACTCTGATAAATTATGAAGGCGAGGAGATGTAGACGCTTGACTCGTCTTCATTCCTTGAGATAAATTACGTTTCGGAATACACGATTCCCGGTAGTGTAATTGGTAACACTGCAGATTCTGGTTCTGCCTTTGGGGGTTCAAGTCCTCCCCGGGAAGTACATCAAGCCGAACCGGTTTAATATCGGTAAGGCTTTAGGAACAGGTCCCTTCGTCTAACGGTCAGGACCGGAGATTCTCATTCTTCAAATAGGGGTTCGATTCCCCTAGGGACTAAAAGTAAAAAACCGACCCTCCGGGTCGGTTTTTTACTTTTTATATCCATCTGGGGGAATCGAACCCCGCAGTGTCCGCCGAGCGATAGCGAGGATGAGTCGACAGGATGGCCAAACGGAGAGAGGGGAGGCAGCAAATTTGTTTGTTGCCTCCCTGAACGAGTGCAGGACAAAGCACTGCTATGTCGACGGAAGGATTCGGAGGCGGCTTTTTCAAGCCAACACGATGTTGGTGCCGAAAAAGTCGATTCCCCGGGGGAATCAGATTCTCCATCCGGGTGAATCGCCCTCCATCCGACAACATACTGTCGTCGGACTCCGGACCGGCCTCTTCGCTGACGGCGCCGTCCATGGCGCCTCTTCCTCACATGCGTTCGGTGCTCAGAGGCATTGATTCATCCCAAATCAGCTAAATCACATGAATGAGATTTCTGGAAACGTAATTAATTTCTACCTTTGGGGATGAATCAATCCCCGCAGGCAGCGCCGGGTGATAGGGATAATGCAGATTACTTTGTTACCCTGCTATGCAATAATCAGACATGGAATTAAGAGAGATAAAAGGACTGCCGGATTATTCTGACATCATTGAGCTTATTAATGCCGAATGGCCGCCGGAATCGGAATGGGGCGAAAAAACGGAAGATGAGAAAGTCGGGGAAATGATCCGGAGTCATAACTTGAAGACCGATACCGTTAAATATCTATTCGAAGATAACCGGGTTATTGGATTTTATCGTTACACAAGATGGCCCCGGGAAAATCCTGATCCACATAAAGCGCATACTCTGGACATTGCAATTCTTCCCTCAATGCAGAAACAAGGTCTTGGGGGACGACTCATGGCCGATATGATTGAAGATTGCAGGCATAAAGGTTTTCAGCAGCTCTTAAGCCGCAGCATGCGAAACAACAGGGGTTCCATCAAGCTGCATCAATCCTCCGGTTTTACTGTATATATGGAAACTGAAGATTCGATTGTCTGGGAACTCAATCCTCAGCTTCAGTCATTTTCAGCTATACGGTTCGGGAAACTGAACCCGAATCCCGGAAAATGAATGAACCAGACCACGCCAGAGGTCGCCAAAGCTTATTAAACCAATAACATTCTGCATAAATATTGACTAAAACTGTATATTTATACATTCTGTCGGCATGAATCCCATCGCTTACCTGATACTCGATGACGGCAGCATCTGGCCCGGAAAATGGTTCGGCGCATCACCGCCTGCCGCGGCCGCTCTGGAAAGTGCGGTCACTTCTTTCTGCGGAGAGGTTATCTTCAATACCGGAATGACGGGCTATCACGAGATACTCACCGACCCATCGTACACAGGCCAGATGATTCTGTTCACCTACCCGCATATCGGCAACTACGGGGATGATGACGAATGGTCCGAAATCGGACCGGAGCAGAACCGAAAGGGAGACAGGGGAATAAAGTGCGGCGGATTGATTGTCCGGTCATTTTATGACGGACCTGTGCCAGAGGGACGGAAATGCCTGGATGATTTTCTCAAAGAGAACGGTATCTGTGGAATCAGCGATGTCGATACCCGTGGACTCACACTCAAATTACGTCGTGATGGAAGCAGAAACGGTCTCATTGTAAGACCCGGCAGCGACAATGTTCCTGATGATGCGGGAATTAACGAGGCGAGGAGGTATGCCCTTGATATGCCTTCCATGACCGGACGGAACCTTACCGGTGAGGTGGGAACGGAACGGCTTGTAAGCTTCAATGAACAGGGCGCCCCGCATGTCGCAGTGCTGGACTGCGGTGTGAAAATGAATATTGTCAGAGAGCTTACCGGTCGGGGATGCCGGGTTTCGGTACTCCCGTCTGATTCCGATGTTTCCGACGTACTCAGGGTGAATCCCGATGCTTTACTGCTGTCCAACGGACCGGGAGACCCCGAGCCGCTTGAGGGTCCCGCCGACCTTGCCAAACGGCTTATGGGAAAGCTGCCGCTCTGGGGCATATGCCTGGGGCATCAGGTTCTGGCACTGGCCGCAGGCGCTTCCACATACAAGATGAGCTTCGGTCATCACGGTGTGAATCATCCGGTACGGGATGAAAAAACAGGCCGGGTATTCGTCACCAGTCAGAATCATGGTTTCGCGGTGGATGAGAAGAGTCTGCCGGAAGGTTTTGAAGTGAGATTCCGTAATACCAACGATGGAAGCGTCGAGGGTCTGGAAAATATGGAACTGAATTTGATTTGTGTCC
>DAOVYP010000484.1 GCA_030635565.1 Spirochaeta sp.
CAAAGATATGGCTCAATATTTTAGAGGGGATTCCATCTCCATCATCCTCAACGGATATTGTGACGGCATCGGATCCAAGTGGCGCAGTAGTAATCAGTATAGTCCCATGCTTTCCTATGGCATGTACGGCATTCTGAATAAGATTCAAAGCCACTTGCTTTAATTCATCCGGCGGAATATTCGCCCGGGGTAATCCAGCGGCGCCCTTCAGCTCAATGGATAGATCGGAGTCCCATTTATGCCCGTAACGGGATAATCGGATGACATTCTCCAGGCTTTCATTGACATCCGCGTCCCTTTTCCCACCTGTCGTTTCCCGGGAGAAATCCAGCAGTTCCCTGACGATTCCGGCAATTCGCTGAGTTTCCTGCTCTATCCAGGTCAAAGAATCACGGTCCTCAACCGGAATGTCGACAGATTTGAGGTTTTGCACGTTGGTGAGGATAGAACTGAGCGGATTGTTGATTTCGTGCGCGATCCCCGCTGAAAGGAAGCTCAGCGATGAGAGCTTTTCGGCCTGGAGTATCTTTTCTTCCAGCTCAACTTTTCGACTGATATCGTTCAGTTCCAGGACGCATTTCCCGGGTGGTTGGCCGGCCATTTGAATCAGTGTATACAGCTTGATTTCCCATACCATATCCCCGATACGCGTTATATTTGACCAACCTTCACGCTCTCCGTTGGCTATCTGAATAGCATAGCCATTGACGGTATCGTCGATAAACGGGAGATTCAAATCCTTCAGATGAAGACCGATGAGATCCGGATATTCCCGGGAAAAACTTTTCCTGAAGAATCCATTTGCCATTTCTATAGTCAAATCACGGCCGACGACGAGGATACCCGCCTGAAGGGAATGAATAATTGTCTCGTTATAGTCTTTAAGAAATGTAATCTCCCGGATATTGGCATCCATGGTCAGACGATCGTGATTCAAGTGCCGTGCCATCTCGTTGAATCCTTCAAGAAGATGCCTAACCTCACCCAGGGCTTTTACCGGTACCTCCACATCGTATTCACTGGATCGGATGCGCACCATGGCGGCAATCAGACGGTTAACAGGTCCGGTAATCCGGCCGGAAAAATATAATCCGAGAATGAGCGTAAAGAGAACGGTAATTCCCGTTACAAGGAGTACGATCCGGCCGATGCTGTATTGAAGGGAACGGTAAGGTGCGTCCGACAGGAATACAGCCAGATAGAGCAACTCTCCGGGACTGTCTCCTCCAAAGGTGCCCAGGTTCTGAAATGAGAAATTGTAATGTCCCATTCCCAGATCACGGTCGAAGTACTCCTGATATGGCGGGGAATCACCTGATGTTTCCAGGAGTTCCACCAGGGACTCCTGATTTCCAGCAACCTCCAGGATCGCAGCATTATCATTGGTAACGAGAACCAGTGCTCGCTCGCTTTCGGTGAGATGTTCATAGAAATCCTGATTTATTCGCTTGAGTAGATAAAGTTCTGTACCGGTATTGAACTTCAGTGTGGACGTCAGATAAGTTTCATTGTCGATCATTCTCAGGGATACATAGGGATGATTCCTGTCGGATTCAAGTCTGCTGAAGTCATAAATCCTGGGATTTGTATCTATCATGATTTCGTAATGAAACCAGGGAGGTTCTGTACTGCGGATGACGAATGCATCGATGCCTGTGTCCTGCAGGCGGTCTGACAGCTCCTCTCGTAACCGGATTTGTCCTGATAAATCCGCAGCATCAGTTGAAAGTACCGTCATCAGAGGATCGGATTCGATTCGGACGGCGGACTTCCAGAGAACCCTGACCCAGGAGCCGTATGCAGAATAAACCCGGGCCGATTCTTCCCGAAGTTCCACTCGTGCATCTGCCAGGTTGTCCCGGGATACCAGCCCCAGGATGAGGCCGGCGGTTAACAGGGCCTGGAACACAATAACCCCCAGAAAGAACAACAATGTCCTGGCGTAGAGTTTCATGATGAATATTCTACACGACGGATTCGGAGCCGACGATCAGGTTGACCACCTCATCAGGGTTTGTTTCCTCTTTCTTCAGGTCGCCCACTTTCTCTCCACGGCGCATCACGACGATACGATCCGCTACTGCAAACACATCGTGCATCTGATGGCTGATGATAATAATTCCCAACCCGTGATCCTTGAGGGATTTCACCAGGTCCAGAACCTGATGCTGCTGTGCCACTCCCAGGGCCGCGGTCGGTTCGGCCATAATCAGAAACGTTGCATTCCAGTATATAGACCGTGAAATTGCCACAGCCTGACGTTGTCCACCCGAAAGAGTTCGAACGTTGTTCCGCAGGGACGGAACCTTGATATTCAGCTTTTCCAGGACTCCCTGTGATTCGTTAAACATGAATTCGGA
>DAOVYP010000101.1 GCA_030635565.1 Spirochaeta sp.
CAAAGCTCGAAATGCAGATTCCTGACATAGTGTCTGCAGCCCCAATAGCGTCCCACCATCATATTATTCTTTCTGACCACCATGCTCATGGCGACCGGTTCTGATTCTCCCGGCAGCCATGCACCAAAAATCATGACACGATTCGGCCAACGGCGGCCAATGTTCCGAAACCAATCCCTGTTGAGAAAAAATGCAGCCCAGGGACCGAAATTTTCATTCGTTGACCGATAATAATCATACATCCGGTCCATCACGGATTCGGTGAGTTCATCTCCGGTAAGGACGCGAATACCGATACCCGCGTCCCGGATAGAGGCTCTCTCCCGCATGATGTTACGCCGCTGACTTTTCTTGAACCTTGAGATGTAATCGTCGAATCCGGTGAAGTTCTCATTCTCCCAGATAAAATACTGGTGAGCCCATTTCAGCATGGAATCCGAAACTACCGGTATTCCCTCCCATTCGGGGTCGGCAAAAAGGATGGAAGTGGATCCCAGTTCGGTCTGATCCCTGAAGGTTTTCATCCCCCGCAGTATGGCATTGGTGATGGATTCCCGATCGTAACCGGGATCGATCAGAAAACGGTATCCCGGTGAAGGTGTGAACGGCAGGGTGGCCACCAGCTTGGGATAGTATGTGAGGCCCATATCCATGACGGCCTGCGCCAGTCCCTGATCGAAGACGAACTCCCCCATACTGTGGGTTTTCACATAGGTCGGCGCCGCAGCAATCAGCCTGCCTGAGTCTTTTATAATGAAGTGCCGGGGATACCAACCGGTTTCGGCGGAGGCACAGCCGCTTTCTTCCACAGATGCGAGGAATTCATGTTCCAGGAAAGGGGAGTACTCATCCCGGACGGCCAGACGGTTCCATGCCTCGGGCTCAATCGAGCAGATGCTGTCGGTAATGCTGAGTAGAAGCCGACGATCCGCGCCAGAGGTCATAGAGTACAATCTTATCCCATATCTTCCAGATACTCCGCCAACCGGTCGCATCCACCAATCAGCCTTGGAAACAGCTCCATGGTGCGGCTTTCATTCATCTTTGCGGCCCCGGGCCAGGCTTCTCTCACCTCTGCCCCGTCGAAATCCACGACTGCCACCCGTACACCGAGATTGGTAGCGGGGAAATAGAAATCCGAGCCCGGCAGAAAGGCGACGCCCTTTTTCTTCAACAGATCTTCAGTGAGACTGATCCCCGTGAGTATTCCCCTGGCCCGGAGCTTCTCTGCGTAATTCTCAAAGTCGGGAAAGAGGTAGAATGCTCCTTCGGGTTTGGGGCAATTGAGTTCCATGTCACGGAATCGTCGGCAGAGATAACGGGATGCGAATTTGTAAATTTCATTATTGATTTTTATCTCATTCCGTATTTCGTCAAATCGGCTGTAGGCCGCCAGCGCGGCATACTGAACAGGTGCACTTACCGCACTGAATGTTTCGCTGATGATGGATTTCAGAGCGTCTTTGATAACCCTCAATTCCTCGGGGATGAGCATGACGCCGAGGCGGTAACCACCGGCTGCGAAGGATTTGGACAGGCCGCCGGATACGATGGTACCCTCAGGATAAAATCGGGACAGGCTGGTGTATGCCTCGCCGGTGAAATCGATCATGGCATAAATTTCATCCGAAATAACCAGCACACTGTAGGCCCGACAGATCTGGGCGATTTCCCTGAGCTCGTCTTCCCTGTAGACGGCTCCGGTGGGATTGTTGGGATTATTGAGGATGAGCATCTTCTGCTGCTGCCCCAGATGATGACAGGCCCGATCCAGAGCTGCGGCAGTGAGCTTGTATCCGTTTTCCCTTTCTGTGGCGATAGGGAAGAGCCGTTTACCCCGAATGGTGGCCTGAGGACCGTAACTCACCCAGCTGGGAGCGGGAACCAGCAGCGCACCCTCGAGGAGATAGTTGGTCTGGAAAATGAGTTCCTTGCTTCCCGGTCCGATGAATACGTCGGCCGGACGATAATCGAGGTTGAACTCGTTCCGATAGAACTCGGAGACGGCCGCCTGCAGTTCGGGGAGACCTTCGGTGGGAAGATAGGTATTGTGATGCGTATTGGAACGCAGGGCTTCCTGTATAATGCCCGGCACCGGGAAGGGCGCCTGGCCGAATCCGAAATGGAAGACTTCCCGACCCTCCTTCCTCAGCCGCTTCACCATCTTGTTGATGCTCAATGTAGCCGACTCTTTAAGATTCAGGACTAACGGGTTGATTGACGGTATCATAGGGTTACTCATAGTTCACCGGTAAAGCAAACACAAGATTATCAGGAAAAATTCTTTCTTATCTGACCTCCGGCGCTTTTATAGATACACAATTACGACTTCTCTGCCGCAACCCATACCCCTATACTGGTATTATGGAAGCTGATCATCCGGAGCGTCTCGGGTTTTCTCTCCGTTATATGAACGGCCAGGCCGTTCTCATCATTCCCCCGGAAGAAAAACGCCCACGCCCGGTTTACGCCGATGACATCGCCGCCCGCATTAAGCTTCTGGGTATACCTCCGGTTCCGGCCAGGCGGATCCGGGACATCATAGAACTGGGAAGCGGCCAGGCGGAAACTCTTGCAGAATGGCCGGCGGGGGCTCAATTAAGCGCTCGTGTCGTCGTCAAAGTCAGTGAGGACGGAATGCAGGCGGAAGCTGTCGTTGAAGCTCCCCGTCCCGGTGGAGCTCCTATCGATAAGGAAATGCTGGCTTCGGCGATGACGGCGGAGGGAATCATCAAAGGGATCGATGAGGGAGCCCTTCGTATCCTGCTCAAACCCGGAACCGACGGGAAACCCCTCGTCATTGCCCGTGGGAAGGTGCCGGTAAAAGGCCGGTCTGCCCGTACCGAATGCCTGTTCATTACCGAACGGGGCAAACCCTGGAAGGAAATAAACAGCGGGCGCATAGATCTGAAGGAACTGAATTTCATACAGAACAGAAAAGCCGGAGAACTGCTGGCCCGGCACATTCCGACAATCCCCCCGGAAGACGGTTACGACATCCACGGCACGGTAATCGATACCGAACCGGTCGACATTGAAATTTTACTGAAAGCCGGAGAAGGTGTCCTTGAAAACGAAGAGGGTCTGGAAGCCGAAATCGACGGCAATGTCCGGCTGGAAGACGGTGAAATCATTATCGAACCCACGGTTGCCGTGAAAAATGTCGATTATTCCACGGGTAATATTGATTTCGACGGATCGGTGTCGATTGAAGAAACCGTCGCGGACGGATTTACGGTTCGGGCCACCGGAGATATACACGTTGGAAAAACCGTCGGCCGCGGCCATCTGGAAGCCGGCCGGAATCTGGTTCTCAGGGCGGGTCTTGTCGGTGACGGTGAAGGCTCGTGCAGCGTCAAAGGAGACCTGTATGCCAAGTTTCTTGAAGGGGCCGGGGTTGAAGTTTCCGGAGATCTGATCGTTACCGAGGCGGTACTCCATTCGGAAATTGAAATCAGCGGGAATCTCATACTCAGCGAAGGTCGTGGCGAAATCACCGGCGGGATCGCGGCGGTGGGAGGCGGAATCAGCTGTAAACGCATCGGAAATGTCTATGCGGGTGTCACCCGGATCTATGTCGGATGCCCACCTGTGAAGCTCAAGGCCTTTCACCAACTCGGGCAGGAACTCAAAACCATCCGGGAAGAAGTGGATGAACTGGACAGGCAGATTGACTATCTCCGTTCCCGATCAGAAACCGATCCCCGTGAGATTACGAGCATGGAACAGGGGATGGCCATACGCAACAGGCGCCTCAAAGAAGGGGCGGCCGAACTGAAGGAAATGCGGAAAACGCTGAAAGCCGCTGACGGCTCGGTTATTGCGGCTCAGGACAGGATTTTTCCCGGTGCCGCCCTGTCATTCGGTCTTGATGAATTCCTTCTGGGTGACAAAGGACTGGAACGGGTGCTGCTGCGCCGGGAAAATGGCCGGACGGTAGTCCACGGACTGAAGCCCGGGGAGGAGATTACCCTTTCCGCCGAGCCTGCCCTGTGAGTATTCCGATTACGATGACGGCCAACCCTGCCACGGTAGCCGGACGAATCGTTTCACCCAGGATGAGATTGATCCAGAGGAGCGAAATAAAAGGACCGAGGTAAACCAGATTCCCGATCCTGGCCGGTCTTTCAGTCCTCTCAAGGGCACCATTCCAAAGCAGAAAGGTGATACCCATCTCGAATAAGCCCACCCAGATAACCGAGATCCAGCCGACGGGACTGATGGGGAATGGTGTCCCCCGACGCCACCAGATTACAACCAGGACAGCCAGGGCCGCGCTGAAGCCGACAAAAAGCCGCAGGGTTCCGTCGATACGCAATCGGGTACCCGCCAGCCATGAATAGGCCCAGATGATACCGCTGCCCAGGGCCAGGGCGATTCCCAGCGGATCAAGGGATTCGGAGCCGGTCCGGGGACGCCATGATATCAACACCACCCCCACCAGGCTGATCAGCAGGCCGGCCAGATCCCTCCCCGTTGGTTTCTTGCCCGAAAGCGGAGCCGCCAGGATTGCCAGGAAAAGGGGCCAGGTGTAATTGAGAGGCTGGGCCGCCTGGGCAGGAAGCCGATGATATGCTGCGAAGAGTATCCAATAGTAGGCCAGTGGATTCAGAAGACCCAGGAGTGCCGGAAACAGGATGTTCCGTTTGGACCCGGCAGGTAGACGATCTACACCTGATCGAACCGCTCCGGCCGCCTTGACAAGCAGCATGGCGCCGAGACTGAGCCAGGAAAAAAAAGTAGCCAGCGCTACCAGGTCGATGGGCTCCAGCTCCTTGAGTGCCAGTTTGAAGGCCACGGCTACAGTCGACCACAGGGCGACGGCCCCCAGGGCCATGATTGCTGCCTTACGTTCCCCGGGTGCCGTCATGCCCCGCCGGGCTCCGACGACCTCAGGTATTGAAGTTTTCGGAACACCTTCTCCATATGACGGGCTTCCCGAACGCTTAAACCGGCCCGTGTCAGTATGTCCCGGAAGTACCGGTCGGTGTGGAAACTATCGGTAGCCTTGAAATAGTTCATGGCCTCCAGTGATTCATGAATAACCCCGACCAGGTTGTCCACCTCGTCCCGGGGTATCGGATTGTAAGTTCCGGTGTACTCGCCGATGGACTGGCGGTAAAACGCCGATGTGACAATCTGAACGGCATGGGAGAGATTCAAGGATGGGAAATCCGGTGAAGTCGGGATGTGGCAGGCGATGTTACAGTGGTTGAGCTCCTCATCGCTTAAGCCGGCCCGCTCATTCCCAAAAACCAGAGCCGTTTCTCCGCTATCCAGAGATGCCGATTTTTCAGCCAGTTCCTCCGGCAGAATGCTGAACCATTTCCGTCGGACACCGCGTCTCCGGGTGATACCCGCTGTCATGACTGAGCCGGCGATGGCCTCTTCGAGGCTGTCGGTTATCACTGCGTTGTTATAGAGCTCCCGGGCATGAATCGCCATTCTGAACACATCGTCGTCATCAAAATGAGCCGGTGAGACCAGTGTGAGCTCCTTGAGGCCCATGGATTTCATGGCCCGGCAGACCGCCCCCACATTCAGTGCCCCTTCGGGACGGCAGAGAACGATGCGAACCCGGTCGAGCCAGTTATTCAAGCATGGCTTCCATGACAAAGGCCGCACCATCTTCATTGGAACTCAGGGCAATCCGGTCGGAGGGGAATCGGGCCTTCAGGTCGTCAGGCGCTCCACCCATCACCCAGGCGTCACCGGCGGCTTCCAGAAGTGCCAAATCGTTCCAGGCATCCCCCATAGCCGTGGCTGCTGCCGGATCGATGTTATGAATGCGACAGACTTCCTTCAGCCCCCGTCCTTTGTCAATTCCTCCGCCCATCAGCTCCAGGAAGCGGGGTTCCGAGTACATTGCACTGAGTCTCTCGGGTGCAAAGCGATTTTCGAGAACTTCCTGTACCGGTATAAGGCGATCCGGTTCTGAAAAGATTATAGCCTTGGTGAATTTCAGGTTCTCCAGTGAATCAAAATCAACGAGTAAACCGGGAATCTTCACCCGGTTTTTATACGCCTCTACCTCCCCTCCAATCCGTTCATAAACGAGGTTGGAGTGTCGGTATGCCACGATTTCCAGTTTCCGGGTGCGGGCTTCGGTGATGGCGGCTCTGCCCGCTTCCTCATCCATGTCCTGTTCGAAAACAGTTGTGCCGTCCGGACCCTCTACGATAATGGCCCCGTTGTAGCAAATTGTAGGACCTTCCAGCCCCAGTCTGTCGTAGAGAGGCTTCAGGGCCTCCCAGCTTCGTCCGGTGGCCAGACATACGAGGGTACCCGCTTCCCGAAGAGCCGTGACGGCTTGGGTAACCCGGGTAGAAAGGCTGTGATCGGATTTCAGAATCGTTCCGTCTATATCGAGAAAAAGAGCATCAGGTCGAATCATGCAGTAATCGCACCCGGATGATGGGGATTCCTTCCCCTGAGAATCTGCTGGCCGTAGAGCAGGCCATATAAAATCAGGATGATGATGCCGACCAGAACGGTTGTACCCCGACCCTCAACCAGGAAGGATCCCGGCATTAACGGATTAATGAGTTTCTCTGCGATTAATCCGGGCATCAGAAGCCCGAAACTGATACCCGCCAATGCGATGAATTCCCACCATTTGAGAGCCATCCTCATATACCCCTGAGTGAGGGCGGCAAAAGCGAACATGGCCAGCATTGCAGTCAGGAAAACCCAGATAGCATAGAGGGGGTTGTTTATTTCGTGAAGGAGGAGGTCGGTGTTGAACATGAAGATGAAAGGCAGTATGGCCGTCCGGATGTCGTAACTGAAACCCTGGATACCGGTCTTGATCGGATCAGACTTGGCGATGGCCGCTGCGGCGTAAGCCGCCAATCCCACAGGTGGTGTATCGTCGGCCAGGATGCCGAAGAAGAACACGAACAGATGAGCCGCAATGATGGGGAAAATAACCCCGCTGCCGACACCGAGTTCCAGGATTACCGGAGCCGTGAGGGCGGCCATGACAATGTAAGTGGCTGTCGTCGGCAGTCCCATACCCAGGATGAGCGACGCGATGGCGGTAATGATGAGAATGAGAAAGAATCGTCCGCCGGCCAGGAATTCAATGGCCTCGGTGATGATTCCACCCAGCCCGAATGTGACGACACCGACGATAATACCGGCGGCGGCGACGGCCACACCGATACCCATCATGTTCTTACCGCCTGCCACCAGGGCGTCCCAGATCTGTCTCAGTGACTTCATTACTGCCGGTTTCCAACCTTCCATGAAGCCCTTCTCACTCTTGTAAGCCTTCCAGAGATTCTCAAGAGGAATAAGAATGGCGATAGCGATGATGGCCCTGAAGGCCGCCAGAGCCGGAGAATTTCGGAATACAACAAGGGATACGATCAGGAAGACCAGAGGGATAAG
>DAOVYP010000147.1 GCA_030635565.1 Spirochaeta sp.
GGTGACACCGGCACCGGCAAGGGATGAAAGAAATTCGTCGAAGAGTTTCACGGCATCCACCGGAGGAACCGCACGGTCGTAAATATCCCCCGACAGCAGCACCGCATCGGGTGGATTCTCCCCTGCCCGGGCCGTCAGCTCCGCGAGAATTTGAGTCTGATCTTCAATCAGGGATTCTCCATGGAAGATGCGTCCCAGGTGAAGGTCGGCCAGGTGCAGGAATCGAGGCATCCGATACCTCTATATAATTCCGGGAATGACGGCTTTACGGTTTTCCGGATAATCGGAAAAGTTCTGCCGATACCAGCGGTGACCTGATAGACCCCGGGGGAAAACATTTGCAAATGTGAATAAAGCGAATGCCAGGCCGGCGGGAGACCATGTGAGCATGGCCCACCCGAACCACTGAATGATTTCCCCCAGATAATTCGGACAGGAGACCCAGCGGAACATCCCTCCCTGAGGAATGATGTAACGTCCGGGTCCCGGTTTCCGGGCCTGGATTCTCCGGTCCGAATCGACATGTACGGAAAATCCGATAAAGAACAGGATGACTCCGGCGATGAACCGGGGATCGGCGAACCATGATGGACCGGCAAGCGGCCGGATGGAAAACAGGAAAACTCCGTTTATGTATCCGTTGATAAAATTGAAGAAAACGGCCGAAACCATCATGGATACCGGAAAGGTTTTCCGGCCGTGATGCATATTTGCCGGAAAAATGAAGGTTCGATAGATGTAGTGAAATTCCCAGATCAGGAGAAATATCCAGCTCCAGCCGATGGTGTTCCGGAAGATCCACGCTGTAACGGCTATCGTCAATACCGCGGGAATCTCCATCAACATCCATGCTATGAGTGAGTTCATTCTCGGTCCCCAGCCTTTCCTGGTGAATTTACCGTATGGTGCACTGACGAAAAAAAGGAAAATAAATACCACGACGGAAACGGAGAATTGAAATATAAGGGCGATTTTGTAAGTTTGAATCAGGGGCATAGTCCCATATTAATTGCTTTGATACTTCTTGGCGAGTTTAAGGACGGCATTTGCCAGATCAGGGTTGTCAATCTTCCCTGCCGCATCCGCGGGAGTCAGAAAGCGCCGTTTCCGGAATTTCTTTTCCGGCCAGTCATCAGCCAGACTGCTGACTTTCACCGGATAGATTCTCCACAGGTTTAATCCACCATGGTCTATCGAGAAATCTTTCGATTTGCCGGTAATCTTTCCTTTGATGCCCGCCTCTTCCCAGGCTTCGTTCAGGGCGACTTCCCTCTTCGTTAAATCCTCTTCAATCTGACCTTTCGGTATGATCCACCGCCCCGTCGTACTGGTGACGATAACGATTCTGTGTTTTTTGCCCATACCTTTGTAGCAATAGGCCGCCACAATTATGTCCATCGACCGTAATATACCCCATACTATGATGTAGCGGAAATGAAAATATGATTGTCAAAGAAACTATCGCAGTCATCGATATCGGCTCCAGTGCAATCCGTCTCCTCATCGCCCAGGGCGGCGAATCGTCGGACTGGGACCTCCTGGACAGCGCCGAACAGCCGCTGGCCCTGGGACGTGATGTTTTTCGCAAGGGATCCATCGACAGACGCGCCATGAACCGGGCCGTTGAGATACTCAAGGGTTTTCAGGAACTGATGGTGCCCTACAACATCGATCGCATCGTCGCTATCGGAACCAGTGCGCTGGAGGAGTCGGAAAACCGGGAGATGTTCATCGATCGTGTGATGCTGCAGACCGGCATCGAGATTCGAGTGATCGACAGTGTCGAGGCGAATCAGCTCACATGGCTGGCAGTCAGGGAACCTCTGAACAAAGCTCTGACCGGATTCAAACGATATAATTCACTGATAATCGAGGCCGGAGCCGGCAGCACCGATCTGATGATTCTCAAAAAGGGTAAAATCACCGGCTCACACACCCTGCCCATCGGTACTCTGCGCTACCTCCAGAAACTCGATCAGAATTTCGGAGGTAACATCGATAATGTCAGGGAGTTCTTCAGAAATCAGGTATCGAGGACCGTCAAGACGATATCCCACGAACTCCGTCTCTCAAAGATTTCGAAATTCGTAGCTTTCGGTAGCGATGCACGCCTCATGGCCGACCTTCTCGGACATCCTGTTACGAAAGAAATAGCTGTAATCTCGAGAGATGCATTCAGGGACTTCATGAAGGAAATCGAGTCTTTAAGCCCGGAGGAGATGATTACCCGACTGAATCTCCCGTTGAATGAAGCCGAGCTTTTCTATCCGGCCATGCTTGTTTTCGACACATTTGTCGAATCCACCAGGGCTGATGAGATACTGGTTCCTTCTGCAAATATCCGACAGGGACTGCTCATTAATTATGCAGCCGGCCGCAATACCCTCAGGGAAATTTTCAGGACACAGGTCCTGGCCGGTTCCCGCAGCCTGGCTAAACGTTTTCAGTCCGATATGAAACATGCAGAATTCGTTATGAAACAGGCGGTCCTGCTGTACGACTCACTGAATACCGAACTCGGACTTATGGGATATAACCGCATGTTCCTGGAAGCTGCCGCCATACTTCACGATATCGGAGGATTCATCGGCGTCACGAGTCATCATAAGCATAGCCAGTACATAGTCCACAATTCGGATATCATCGGACTGTCGGCTTCCGACAAGGAGATTGTCGGACATATTGTCCGATATCACAGGAGGGCAAAACCCCAGAGCTCCCACAGCCTGTATATGAGCCTGAACCGCAACGATCGGATAGTCGTTCAGAAGCTTTCCGCCCTCCTCAGGGTTGCCGATGCACTGGACAGATCCCACACCCAGCAAATAGTCATCAGCGATCTGAAAATTAAAAACGACAGGCTGATTATCCAAACTTCTTATCCTGGTGATCTGTCCCTGGAAGAACTCAGTCTTGAAGAGAAGGGTGATTTATTCGAGAACCTTTTCGGCCTGAAAACCGTCCTGAGATTCGATAATTCAACGACATGAAAGACGAGAGATTCATACAGCGGGAGATTTCCTGGAACGCATTCAACGCCCGGGTGATGAGAGAGGGCCTTCGGGACGATCTCAAGCCCCTGGACCATCTGAAATTCATGGCTATCACCAGCTCGAATTACGATGAATTTTTCATGGTTCGTGTCGCAAAACTGATGCGTGATACCCCCGAAACTGAAGGGCAGTCGGATGTACTTGCCGATCTTCTCATGGAGATACGCAAAGTCGTCGAGCTGCAGGATCGAACGGTAACTCGGAAAATTATCCCCACTCTCGCGAAAGAAGGACTGGTTATCCTCGCACCCGAAGATTGGGGAACAGAGGAAAACCTCAAGGCCGATCATATTTTCGAGACCGAACTCTTCCCTTTATCCACCCCCATCGCAGTCCGGAAAGACGCGCAGCTTACCGATCTGGTTACCCAGGGTCGTATCTACACGGCGTGCTCCTTTGATGACGATGAGCTGGTGATTATACGGCTGCCGGATAATATTGACCGCTTCAGGGATCTGGGCATCTCCGGAGACAAGAAGATAATCATTTTGCTGGAAGACATTCTGATGACCCGGAGTAACAAGTTTTCCCCCGGTCGTAAAATGAAATCTTCCTGCTTTTTTCGGGTTACCCGGGATGCCGATATGACCGTTGATGAAAAACGGGACGAGGATTTCATCGCCGCAATGGAGGAAATTCTGGAAAGCCGGAAAAGCAGTTTCCCGGTAAGGCTGGAAACCCGGGGAGACTTCGAACTCGCCGGGCAGTTGAGGGAAAATCTGGGTCTTCCTGAATCGAATCATTTCCACCTTATATCTCCTCTGGATCTCAAGGCTTTTTCAAAGATCGCAATCATGCCCGAATTCGAGCATCTGAGAACCGCACTACACACTCCCGAAGCCGCGGAAGACCTATCGGAAAATGACGACATATGGGAAACGCTCAAAGACCGGGACATCCTGCTGCATCATCCATACGAAACTTATGCCCCGGTAATCAGAATGGTGGAGGAGGCGGCAGAAGACCCGGCCACATTAGCCATAAAGATGATTCTGTACCGTACAAGCGGCGACTCACCAATCGCCGGCGCCCTCATCAGGGCGGCGGAAAGAGGCGTTCAGGTAACCGTCCTTGTAGAACTGAAAGCCCGGTTTGACGAGGGAGCCAACATCAATTGGGCGGCGAGGCTTGAAAAAGCCGGAGCCATCGTCATCTACGGTCTGGTGATATTGAAGGTTCACGCAAAGGCCTTGATGATCGTTCGCAGGGAAGACGAGGGAATCCGCCGGTATCTGCATCTGGGAACGGGTAATTACAACGATTCAACGGCAAAACTCTATACCGATCTCGGATTAATAACGGCCAGGGACAATTACACACGTGATGCCGCACTCATGTTCAACGCCATAACCGGCTATTCATCCGATCCTCACCTGGAAACCCTGTTCATGGCCCCATTTACCCTCAGACGTGAGATCCTGAGACTCATTCATCGTGAAGAGAAAAGAGCCCGAGGTGGTGAAGAGGCAAGAATCATTGCAAAAATGAATTCTCTGGTCGATCTGGAAATCATCGAAGCGTTGTATGAGGCATCTGACGCAGGTGTAAAAATTGATCTCAACATCAGAGGAATTTGCTGCCTGAGGCCCGGTATTGACGGACTCAGTGAAAACATACGCGTCATAAGCATCATCGATGCATTTCTCGAACATACCCGCGCCTTCATCTTTCACAACGGCGGGAGGGTGGAAGTCTATCTTTCCAGTGCGGACTGGATGACCCGGAACCTCAACAGGCGCGTGGAATTACTCTTTCCCATCGCCGATTCGAGTCATAAACGTCGTATCGGGTCGATACTCGAGAATTATTTCAGAGACAATTGCCGATCATGGGAACTCCGTTCAGATGGGGAATGGGACATGATCCGCCCTGCGAAAGGGGAAAGAAGTTTCCGGATACAGGAGTACTTCGCCGAAAAAGCCGCAGTTCAGGCCGCCGGCAGAATGATTATTGAGAAAAAAACCCTGTCTGTACGGCGTAAACCATCCGGCTGACAGTCACGCTGAGTGCCGCACCCGCAGATATACACCGGAGCCACATCATATCTTCACCTTATAAAATTACTGTCCGAATATGTCATCCGGAATTAAACAGGCATTAACAGTTTCCACCGTCAAAAAAAGCATACTGAAAAGTGGTGGAGGCGTGTTTGTCTGTCTGTCACAAAATCTGACGGAGTCACCCTATCTGGATGTTTTAGCCCCCTGTCGGATATCCACCATAATCGCCGCCGCATTCGTCAAATATTCCGACCGGGTTGAACAGGGTTTTGACTGTTTAATACCGGGTCAAATTCCAAAGGAAATTTCGGAACCGGCATTCGATTACATTATCAACCCTTCAATTCTGGCATGGTGCTGTAATCTGAATAATTCCGATAATGCTGAAAACCATATTATTGTACAAATTGAAATCCTCTCTGCGGAATCGTGGATTCTTCTGGATAAAGTTATCATCAGCAGAGAAACATCCTGGCATGCCACAGAATTCAACTATCCATGTGAGCTCATCATCGAACCACTGGAAATGATAGTCGCGGATTTATACTGCTGAATTTTTTCTGAAATCCGGTTCTTCACGATACGCCCTGAACAGAGAGATACGTCCATTTGTATTTCCGGGCTGTAAGTTGACCCTTATCCATAGCCCGGCCTATAATCCAATTCCATTCTCCCCCCTCGCCGGCGTGGTGAAATTGGTAGACACGACAGACTCAAAATCTGTTGTCCGCAAGGACGTGTCGGTTCAAGTCCGACCGCCGGTATGTCGTTCATATTTTCCGAGATACCTTTCTTTACCAACCGATGCATGTAAAACCTCGCTGGTCAGCCTCGGGAGGACTTGAAGAGTACCGCCGGTAACCCGAATAAAGCCCTGCCCCGCGAACGACTCGCCGACGGTGCCCTGAGCCTTCCGGGGAGATTATCCCGGAAGAAACAGCTACTGCCGGAACTCCTCCGGGCTCGAAAAGGATGGAGACGGCGGACGGGCGAGCTGGA
>DAOVYP010000259.1 GCA_030635565.1 Spirochaeta sp.
AAGCATCAACGTTAAATCTCGGCCCGCCGTAACTCTGGTTTGGGGTGATGACACCCTCTTGGATTTCAATCCCGTCTTGAGCACCGCCAACCTGGTTACGGCCGTGGAAGTCCGGGGTTGGGACAGCCAGAAGTCCGAGGCCGTAATCGGCATGGCGACGACTTCTAAAGTCAAGGACAGGATCGGCGGTAATAAGCTGGGAGCCGAGTCGGTCAAATCGAAATTCGGGGAGGCCACGACGGTCTACATCTCAGATACGATCCGTGACAAGAAGACCGCTGAGGACGTGGCTCTGAATATACTTACGCGGAACACCATGAATCACATCGTGGCTTCGGGAAAGTGCCTGGGCGACAGTGCGATTCTGGCGGGATCCATTGTCAAGATCGATAAGATCGGGAAGCGGTTTTCAGGGGAGTACTATGTTCGCAGCGTGAGACACCAATACCAGAGGGTGAGCGGCTACTACACTTACCTGAGCCTGGAGAGAAATTGCACTTAGAGGGAGGCATCAGCCGATGGGACGAGCTTACATAGCGGGTCCGTTGTTCGCAACGGTAACCGACATCAAAGATCCGGACAATCTGGGCAGAGTCAGGGTTCAGTTGTCTATCATTGGCGACAACGTGATTACGGACTGGATCCCCGTCGTCAACCTCTACGGGAGCGCCAACGGTGGAGGGGCGTTCTTTCTGCCGGAGCTGGGCGATCAGGTTGTGGTCGGGTTCTTCGGAGACAGTCCGGACAGCGGCATAGTGCTCGGGGGCGTATGGAGTGGAGTTCAGAAACCTCCTGAGTCCAAAGAGAACACAGGTGCGGATCTCAACAAGGACGGCAAGAATAACCTTAAGTTCATCCGCAGCCGCTCCGGGCATCAGATAATCCTGGACGATACGAAGGGTGACGCGAAAGTTCAGATTTTAGCTGCTGGCGGGAAAACGCGTTTCGAACTTCTGGGAAAGGAAAAACAGATAAACATCGAAACCGACGGGGATATCACAATCTCGGCGAAGAAGAAGCTGTGTATCGAGGCCGAGTCAGGGGAGTTCAAACTGAAGAAGGATATGAAAGTGACGGCAACCGGTCTGAATTTCGAGAGCAAGAAGGACGTCAATTTGAAGTCCAAAGCTGCGGTCATGGTCAAGGGGGCCTTGATCAAGTTGAACTAGGGGGAGAGGGCGATGAATAACGACAAAACAGAAAACCGGATGATGAGGATAGAACCCCTCGGTCCGGGAAACTGGGAACAGGTTTCCAGCCTGCTGCAGACGGGGGATCTGACCAGACGTTCTCTACTGTACTCAATCGACTTCAACCTCACCTTCAACGCCGGGGGACTCGAGCGGATTATCAAAGAACCGGGCACCGAACAGACCAACAAACTGTATCACATGATAGATAGCGATGATTCCCCCTATGGGCTGATCGGGATAACCGATATCGATTGGGTACAGCGACGTGGAACGATTGTTCTGTTGATGGGCCAGGCCGACGTCCGAGAAAAGCGCTCCTATGGACCGCTGAAGCTTCTGCTCGGGAAGGCTTTCCGCGAATGGGATCTACACAGAGTGATGATTCCCGTATTCCAGTCGGAGACGGAGACCGCTACCGTACTTAAGGGCTTTGGATTTCGGCAGGAGGGTATCCTGAGAGAACATGTTTTCTTCAAAGGAGAGACTTTCGATGTCTGTGTCTATGGGATTCTGAAGAACGAGCTCCACTACGTCGAGGTATAAGGGATGCCTTTATTGGACTATGCGGAAATAGCACGGATCAAGTCTCAAACTTACGATCCGACAAACCCGACAACTCTGCTCGGCAAGAGAGCCCAGTCGTGTATCCGCTTCTGCCACGGGATCGTGGAGAGCAATAAGGATCCGGATAAACTCGGAAGAATCAAGGTTCAGTTTCCGTTGTTTGGAGACACGACTGTTTCCGACTGGGCTCTCGTGATGAGGCCTTTCTCAGGCACGGGTATGGGCATCTGGGCTTTACCCGAAGTCGGGGAGTTCGTTGCGTGTGCCTTCATCAACGACAACCCCTCCTACCCGATCGTCATGGGCTCTCTTTACCATCCGAAAGCTAAACCTCCTGTCGCCGACCAGTCAGAGAACAATCACAAGATCATACAGACGCGAGAGGGTTCGGAGATTCTTCTGGACGACATGGATGGCAACGAGCGGCTCGTCGTCAGCCTGAAAGCGGGCAAAATGAAGCTCGTACTCGACAAAAAGAGGGGTGTTGTCATCACCAACGACATAGGGGACATCAATATTAAATGCAAGAAGCTGTCAGTCGAGGCGATGGATACCGAGATGGATATGAACAAGACTCTCCTGTACTCCGCTGATTCCGGAATCAACATGGATGCAAAAGCACCCATGAGTCTGAAAGCTCAAAACAACGTTGTCGTCAAGGGAAAAAAAGTCGAGATGAAGGGAATCGTCCTGGCACAGGGCAGGCCGGCGGCAAAGAAGACCGACCCGGTGATCGGCACAGATATCCATATGGTCGATATACCTTCGCCGGGAGGACCTGTTCCGACCCCTTTGCCTCATCCATTTGTCGGGAAGATTGAGGACAAGGTGTCAAAGGACGTTAAAATCAAGGGCAAATCCGTCGCCGTGAAAGGCAGCGTAGCCAAGCACAACCCTCCGGGTCACATCCCCATGGGACCCAAGTTCACTAAAAACCCGAAGAACGAGGGGACAATTCAGCTGGGGACGGTTCCGGTCGTAAAGGTCAACGGCAAAGAGATCGCAGTTATGGGCAGCATGGTGATGACCTGCAACGACCCGAGCGATTTGCCCACCAGTTCGGTAATTGTGGTACCATAGGAGAAGAGCATGAAGTCAGTAGTGGCGGAATGACGTGAACAAGAGTATGCTTTTAAAAATGCCCGATATCACAGGTTATCCCCTTTGGCAGGCCATGGCCCTCATTGAGAAAATTGGACTGAAATCCGGTGATATAACCTACGTGGAGAGCAAGTCCAGGCCATACCAGGTTCTTGAACAGGATATCCCGGCACAAAGCCAGGTTCCCAGAGGCCGGATGGTGAATCTATCGATTGCGGGAAAAAGCCCCCTCAGGAAGCTGCCTGCGGTATATCAGAAGGAAGATTCTAAGAACGGTGGATTTCTCAAGCGCTACCTGTGGATCGTCGCTTCCATACTTAACAGCCTGGAGCTCAAGATCGATCACCTTGAGGAATACTTCGATCCCATGAGAGCTCCCCACGCCTTCTTTCAGTGGCTTGCCTCCTGGTTTGTTGTGAACATCGATTTTGCGGTCTCGGAGGCCAAGCTGAGAATGCTTGTTCGAGAGGCAGTGAGCCTCTATCGACGGCGGGGAACCGCGCTGGGTCTCAGCAAGATGCTGGAAATCGTGACAGGAGTGAAGCCTCGTATCGTGGAGGGGTCTATGCCGATTCAGGAGTACACGATCCGTGAAGAGAAGTTCATGGGAGAACGTACTCTCGACAACACAATCATAGACGAAGCGACATCTCGCCATCTCTTCACGGTCCTGTTTCCCATGCTCGCATCCGAACTCGGAGAAGAGACCATAAAAAAGGTTCACCAGGTAATACGCGAAGAAAAACCAGCACATACGGACTACTACGTCCTTTTTGTGCCGCCGGCGGACATGAGAAGGTCGAACATGTGGATCGAGCGGAACATTATTGATGACGGGATGATTTTCTGATGTCCGGCGTTGCAGAAAGTGAGGTCGAATTATGGCTAAGGAAGTGAAGAAATTCAAACGTAGTTACTTCTTCACGGGGTTGGTGGCGACTCCCCAGTTCTGGAACGAGATTCAGGACTACCACCTCGACAAAGAACGTATGTACAACCAGGTTTTCCACGGCCACGGGGTGGTCCCCGGTGTCATGGAGGAACTGAGGGTATCCTCGGTGAAAAAGGGCGGGAACCTGACCATTATCGTCAGCCCGGGTTTCGCGATCGACAGCCAGGGCCGCGGGTTGTTCCTTCACGAGCCGAGCGCCAAGAATGTCGACTACAAGAAGTACAAGCTCCCCTGCACAATCTACATAGTAGCGAAATACAGCGAGGCCCAGGATGAGTTCTTCCAGAACAAGGACAATCCCGAGTACCAGGGCTACAAGAAACGTCTGGAAACGGCGGTCATCGAGATTACAGATAAGCAGCCGGAGGACATCGGTGGCGATGAGCTTGCAAGAATCCGTCTGGAGGAGGACGCGAGCGGCGACATCAAAGAGATTACTGACGCCCGGGACTTCGCCAACCCCGCACCCAACGAGATCGATACGCGGTTCGTCGTCTGGACGACAGCCGTCAAGAGGGGCATCTCACCGT
>DAOVYP010000116.1 GCA_030635565.1 Spirochaeta sp.
GGGACGGTAGCGAGAATTACCTCGTCTCCTACGGATTCTCCATATTCGGTATTCAGTATTCCAAAACGGTCCAGATCGAGAATGACCAGGGACACCGGTTCCCCGCTCCGGATCGATTCGGTAACGATATCTTCTAAAGCTTCGTCAAAAAAACGGCGATTGTACAATCCGGTGAAATCATCGGTAACGGCCCTGATACGGGCACTCTCACCCCATTTCACCATGCCCGACAGAAATGCGCCGGTACTCTGCAGGCGACCGGTTGTTGTATTCAGCATCCGCTGCATGATTTTGATGGCGGCATTCGGTTCCTGGTCCATCAGTGTACGGAATCCGTTCGCATCCAGGGACAGAAGCAGGCAGTCATCAACCGTCTTGCAGGTTGCCGAACGGACATCTTTCTCAAGGAGGGACATTTCACCGAAGAAACTGCCCTCCCCCACCCGTGATACTTCAAGTTCCCCGCCGTCGGATGTGAGGATGGAAATTGCCACCGTACCGGACAAAACGATGTACATGAGCCGGCCCTCATCACCCTCCCGGAATAATACCCAGTCCCCCGGAACCTCATGCCTCTTCATAAGAAGCCTCACACGGGCCAATTCTTCCGGACTCAGGGATGAAAAGATTTCAAGGTTTTTCAATGTATCGGGAATCATGATTCGATTGAATCCTCCGGGAACAGGCAGAGATTGCCGCCTCGGCGCCGGCCTTCAAGGGTTAAGGGGTGGACCGCTTCCGCCAGGGTTGAGGCATCAGAGCCATGTTCCGGGAAAACTCCCAGACCGAAACTCACCGACAAAGTTACGGAATTCCCGTCCAGAATCGGCGCGAGGTCGATGGATCGCAGATAATCCCCGATGATTTCCGCCTGTCTGATTACCTCTTCCCTGCCGGCACCCGGCAGGATAACGGCATTCTCATTCCCCATGTATCGAAACAGCATATCCCGGTCAGGGACCAATTCACACAGGCCATCTGCAATATGACGGAGAACTTTGTCACCGGCTTCATGACCGTAGCTGTCGTTTATGGTCTTGAAATTGTCCGGCTTGAACATCAACAAACCGGTCGTTTTGTTATCGCCGCTCAGGATACGATCAAAGGTTTCGTCGAAACAGGTTTTATTATTAAGGCCGGTAAGCTTGTCCACATAAACCTGACGCTTAAGCTCCTGGACCAGAGGGGAATTTTCTTTCACCAGGATGTTCACCCCGCGAATCCTGGCCGAAATCTGCACCAGAAAGGCATGGAGCAGACGGGCACTCATCTGCGGGTAGGATTCCAGGATTTCACCGAAGCCGGTTTCCCCGTCGGGGAAAACCAGAAGAGATACGTCGCCGGATGCATAGGCCGCCGCGTTTCTGGACTCTCCGGTGAACATATCCAGCTCACCGAAGTAATCACCGGCCAGGAAACGGGCGATATCCACAGGTCGGCCATCGTTATTGTCTTTTCTGATGACGATTTCTCCACTGTCGACGATGTAGAGTCGTTCCGATTTGTCACCACCTGTGAACACAGTTTCCCCGTCGGGGATATCGAGAAATTCGCTGCGGGACGCGATGACGGCCAAATCTTCGTCGGTACATGTCGAAAACAATGCCGTTGATTTCAGGAGAAGGTCCGGATTCGAGCTCATGGAAACATCATCATTGAAAAAAACAGCGATGACAAGTTATTGACTCCACTGAAAAAAGTTATCTTGAACCAAATACATCCAGCAGTATCCCGCAGCGCGGGATATTGCGCAATGTGTTACAAAAATGCTCGAAATGCTCATGTACCAAAGGTACACTGCGCTTTCTGTACTTTTTACGTCTTGTCTATGCAACAATCTACTCTTTTATCAGTGGAGTCGATATTTATTAATCTAACCGATGCCCGGTACGGAATTCAGCATTTCAAGGATATATTCCGCCTCGGGCGGCCTGGAATCATAGGCCCAGCGCTCCTCGCCGGAATGGTACCCATATCGTGTATAGGGCTCGCCGGAGCCGCCGCGGATAAACAGACTCAACCATGATTTATCGTGTCTCATCCCCAGGGCCAGTATCTCCCCGTCAGGACCCGGAGCAAACCAGATCCTCTCATAGGGACCATGGGGGGACTTGAATATCACCCTTGTCAGCTCATCTCCGAATGCATCGGAATCCAGGGAAAGAACCATATCCCTGAGGTGTTTGCAGCTTCTGCCCAAATCTCCGACAGGCCTTTCGGCCCTGCGTTCGATGAAATCCGGACAGGTGCAGGTATAATAATACAGATTCACCGTGTATCGGCCGCCGCCGGTCCGGCTTTCAACAATAACATCCCGGTTGTATTCATCACCGAAGGGAGAGATGTTTACCAGGGCGGGTTTCCAAACGCTCATGATTTGGAGGAGACCGACAGATCCTCCACAGGCAGATTCCCCGCCCTCTCCTTCGCCCTGGAAGAATATTTGAAGACCGGTGCCATATAGGCGTCCTTCGCCGGCACGGTGAGTTCCTCGCCGGTTGCCGGATTTCTGCCGATCCGGGCCTTTCGGGCCGGCTTGAGATTCAGAGATAGACGTCCCAGCTGTCCCAGGGGAACCGCATTGCCCATGAGCATTCCGGTTTCCAGCAGAACGGCATAATCGTCCAGGAGAGTCCTGACGGCCTTCTGGGTCATACCGTTGTTGTCCGCCAGATAACGGACCATGGATTTCTTGTCGAACTGCCCCGGTCCGCCGGATCCCGGGTAGGTGAAATGACGGTTCAGGTGAACAAATGAGTTGGTGAGAAAAACCATGGCCTCACGAATTCGCTGTTCCTGCTCTTCGGCTCCCAATTCCGCGGGAAGCGCCGCAATACGGTAAACGGCCGAGGTGTGCTTCACTGAAGACCCTGTAAAGGACGCTTTATCGCCAACCCGGAGTCCGCCATCCACCTCAGCTCCTTCGCCGCTGATGATATCCGGGACGTCGGAGCGCATCTTGATGCTGGCGTATTCGAAGCGTCTGGAAGACCCGGGACCCAATGCCACCAGGGAGCCGGAATAGGTGGTGAGTATCATGCCCCGGGAATCATCGGCTCCGGTAGAATCGACGAAGGTCATCCCCAGAAGTCCGATCTGCTCCTCGAAGAGCCGTTTCTTTTCGATCCAGAGTTCTTTCAGTCTTGGCAGGGCATCGTCTTTTTTCGCCCAGTCTTCATTCGACGAGGCCACGAGTTCTTCAAGGTGTCCGGCGACTTTCGCCGGTAATTGGTTTTCCATTACATCCTCCGGGTTTTGAAAAAAGTATACTCCGGAATCAATATATTTTCTCTCATCACCAATTAACTGACAAAAACTTGCTTGTCCAGATCCGGGAGCAAGGCTATCATCCACCCGAGGCATTCCGTGGAAAAACGCAGCATAGAACGGCACCTGATTGAGGAATTCATTCATCTCGACGGAGGACAAGGTGCCATACCTGCCCGAACAGTCGATGTCAGCCGGAATGGGATGCGAGTCATCGTAAACCGGCCTCATGGCTTCGATAAAATCAGAAGAATCTCGGTCAATCTTCCCGGAGCCGGTGGAGAGGGTATTCCCTGCCGTATCAGACGCAGCAGGAAAACCGCGGAATTATGGGAAATCGGCCTGGAATTCGACGGTGAAACCGATGCCCGGATGCTGCTTGTCGAGCGATGGCTGGAAAGCATTGAGAACCGGCATCCCGAGACCGATTCGGCTCCCACCGAATCACGCCAGGTTCCAAGGACCAATTGCACGATAACAGATATCAGATGCACAGACAGACCGCTCGAAGTGTTCTCCGCCGAAGACATCTCCGCCGACGGCATGCTGATCCGGGCCAGAGGGGATGTCTCCAGCGGAGACCGATTGAATCTTGCGATGAGACTCCCCGACAACAAGCGGGAAATCGCTTTCACCGGACGCGTTGCCTATCTGGTGGACAACGGTCCCGAATCTCCGTTCTCAGCGGGTATCGCCGTGGAGGAAATGAAGGAGATAGACCGCAACCGGCTCCGGAAGTTTATCGTCGATATCGCCTCGGGCGCCGCCATGCTGGAGTACCACAAACTCCTTGAGAGAGAAGAACCCTCCGAAGAGTTCCGCGTTGACGGTGAAGACGCCTTGAGGCTGTTGCGACTCCTATGCGATGAAGGCCTGACGATAAATCACCTCGATGAGATAGGCCTGCGAATCCTGGAAACGCAGATTGAGGAAATCCATGGCGGAGAATTCCTTGCGCCGGCCCCGGAATCCGGTTCAGGAACGGCGTTCTTCTCATTTACTCTGGATAGCGCATCTTATTCCTTCTCAGCGGAACGTTCGGGATGGACGGACGGAATCGGGGGATTTGTAACCCCATCTATCATCTACCGCGGTGAAAAACGTGCCGGCCGCCGAAAAACCGACGACAGCCTGATCGGACTCGCATTTTCGTTTCCAGGAAATTCAGTATCCGGCCGTGTGATTGACTCCAGCCGTCGGGGGATTCTCTGTGAGATTCCCCAAGAGACATTTTCCGGCCGGCCGCCGACGGCCGGTCAGCCTCTGGAAATTTCCCTGAGCGGTAAATCAATTCCCGGAGAAGTGCGCCATATCGTCGATGGCTTTGATGAAGATGGAAATGCTGTCTACCGAATCGGATTGGAGACCGGTATTCGACGGCGTGCACCCGAATTGAAGGTTTACGATACCGAAACCTGGAGTAAGTCATGGAACGGCCCTCAGTGGTCCCTGGCTGATCCGGCACTGACTCGGCCACGTAACGTCTCCTACACGGATCACGAAGGACGGAAGATAGCAGCGCTGCTGCACATAACCAATCCCGATGAGCCCTGCACCGTAGTCGTCATACCTCCGGCCTTCGGAAAGAAAAAAGAGGCACTGGCTCCACTGGCCCTGACTCTGATAGTCCACTTCAATGCGGCCGGTGAAAACATCGCGGTACTCAGATATGACGGGATTGACCGGCCCGGTGAGAGTGCGAATGCCAACAGCAATGCCCGCCGGGGCTATGAAATGATCGGTTACAGAATCAATCAGGGCTACACCGATCTGGAAGCGAGTATGCGCTGGGTTCAGGACAATGACATTATCCGGGCGGATAAAACGGTCCTTATATCCTCAAGCATGGCCGCCCTTGACGCGAGGCGCCTCCAGTCAACCCAGGGCGCCCCGAAAGCCGATTATTGGATCAGCCTGATGGGAGTCAGCTCGGCTCAGTGCGTCCTGACAAACATGCTTGGCGGTCTCGATGTGGTGGCCAATCACCGTATGGGTCTGCCCATCGGAACGATGGGGATGATGGGACAACTCATCGATATGGACAGGATGGCTGCCGATATGACGCGGTTGGGCTATGCAACCATCACCGATGCCCGCGAAGCCATGAATAGAATCGAATCGCCGATTACCTGGCTCTACGGCGCCTACGACAAGTGGATGATACCCGATGAAATTCGGGACATTATGAGCATTGATGCACCGGGGTATCGGGAAATCATCGAAATACCCACGGCTCACAACCTTCGAACCAGTGACGATGCCATTTCGGCCTTTCAGCTCATTTCCGATGCAATCCTTCGGCATTTGAAAGGAACGATTATTCCCACCGTATCTCCCGACAAGAAGGAATTACTCGATCTTCTCACAAGGGAGAGAGAAAGAGTGATTGAAAATGAGAAACTCGATTTCCAGCGCTATTGGAAAGGTTATCTGGTTGGTGAAAGTAAAGGTGAAGAAGGGTACGACTTTTATGCCCGTCTCGTGGAATTCAAAGATTTTCTACGAACAGAAGTAGAATTGCTGAATCCCCGTCCTGGTGAATCAATAGCCGATATGGGCTGCGGAACCGGTCTGGTGAGCGAGGCCATTCTTAAACATCTGACTCAGTATGGCGAGGACCTGATCGGAACCCGATTCACCGCTGTCGACCTCGTAGACGAGGCATTGGTAAAAGCCAGGGATAAATACACAAAGCTCTGCCGATCTCACCATGAACTGAATGCCGTGGATGATTCCTGGCTGACAATGAACCTGGAACCCGATCCGCTGGCAGTTCTCAGGAATCTGATAAACGGCAGAGATGCTGATATCGAAAAACTCAGGGGCAGTATAAAAAACATCAGATCTGACACGGTTGACAGATTATCGGGTTTTTCAACAAAAATTGTATCGGACACCCTGACGGGAAATCGCTTAAGCCCCGAACATCGGCTGGAAATGGAATCGCATCTTATACCGGGAGACTCACTCGTACTGGATGATCTGAACAGGGCAGCCAGATTTATAATCGGGGATCTGGATGAAGAAGATCTCAAACCTTCAAGACGTCTGGGAAAGGGCCGCCTCACAGCAAAACGACTGGCAAAGGTACGAACATCCGATTTATTTCTTGCTGTCCTGGATTTCGGCGATTGGGGCCGGGACAGCAGCCTACCTCTTCCGAATGGTGAATTCGACGCCATCAGCGCCAGTCTCCTGCTATCCTATCTTTTCGCTCCTGACGAAGCGGTGAGGGAGTTCGCCCGCATGCTGAAGCCCGGTGGCCGGCTCCTCATTTCATCGATGAAACCCGACAGTGATATATCAGGCATTTTCACCCGGTATATCGCCGAACAGTCGGCCCTGGACGCACAATCCGCCAGGAATGAAGAACGGGAACTAAACCTCCGGGAAGCCCGCTCGATGCTTAATGAAGCTGCTGCCCTGTTTTCACTGGAAGAAGACGGATGGTTTCAATTCTTCAGCGAGGATCGGCTCATTGACATGATGAATTCCGCCGGTTTTACCGAAATTCATATATATCAGAGCCTGGGACAGCCATCACAGGCCATTATCGTAACCGGCAGACTGGAAAAGTAATTGACCGAACGTCCAACCGAGCATAGTATAGCCTTGCAGTAAATAAATCGTTAACTTCTTTATTTGTAATCAATTATTCACTTTACTGCATTGGTGAGAACGATGTTTCTGATTGATGAAATTTATAATTCACTCGATACCTGGGGCAATAATCCGGTATTCGTGGAATGTAATCAGGATGGTTCAGAAAATCTTATCACTGTCGGGACATTTCGGAACAGGATTGAAGATCTCATTCATTTCTTCAC
>DAOVYP010000019.1 GCA_030635565.1 Spirochaeta sp.
AAAGATTCCTGAACCGTCATGGCTGGTCCCGGGAGCGACTGTACGATTTTGCCGATCCGGCGTACGTGCAGAACATTACCGCGGTAAAATCAAAACTTCCGGCAGAACTCCACATCGACTCCTTTGTCGGCAGGAGTGTCTGTGAGTACATTCGCAATGTCAGGCAGCCATTTTGTTCCTTCGCTTCTTTTTTAAGTCCCCACAATCCTTACGACCCGCCTGCACCATACGATACCCTCTTTGATGAGACTGATCTTTCCAGAGTGAATATACGGCCTGATGAAATTTCACAAAAGCCCAGGGAAGCTTATGACTATATAAACTCACGTCTGAAATGGCCTTTTACCACGGACAATCTTTCAAAGGAACAAATCCAGATAAGTCGGAGGTATTATTATTCAACCTGTACCCTTATCGACGACTGGGTCGGCCGTATCGTGGCGACCCTGAAAGAACAGGGTCTCTACGAAAATACGGTTATCGTGTACTCCTCCGACCACGGAGATCTTCTCGGGGACCACGGAATGGTGTACAAACAGTGTTTTTATGAACAAAGCGTACGGGTACCGTTGATTGTTCACTCCCCTCGCAAATTCACACCGAAGCGGATTAATGATCTCGTGGAATCCATCGATCTTTTTCCCACATTCTGTGAGCTCGGAGGAGCAGATCCGGGACCGGGAAACCAGGGGAGAAGCCTTGTTCCCGTATTATCCGAATCTGCCGGCGATACCGGCTCACGACAACCGCACCGGGAAGCGGCATTCTCTGAAAACTACTTCGGGAAAATGGTGCGGTATGAACAGTACAAGATGGTTTATTACCCGGGAAAACCCTACGGCGAGTTGTACAATCTGGAGGAAGATCCGAATGAACAGGATAACCTGTGGGACAAACTTGAAAACTCTTCAATAAAAAGAGATTTAAAAGACCTGCTACTGGAGTGGGCGTTCACTTCGGAAGACCCGATGCCCCTCCCTATACGGCCGGACCACCAGGATATGACTCCCAGGCAATACGAACTCCATCAAGGCGGCACTCTGGAACAGACCGTTCAGCCATGGTACCTGCAGAATCTTCTGCCGTTGTACGATGGCTGGGAGTTCGCCGAAGATGGAAATCTGAGGTAATACCTCTGTTGAGAATGAATTATTCCTGACCCCTTTTCACTGCAATGATACTTCGCGCCCTTTCCAGGTCTTCTTTCGTATCGATACTCAACGCCTCGTATGAGAACCGGGTTTCAATGACTTTCATTTTATATCCATTTTCGAGGACCTTAAGCTGTTCCAGAGATTCAGCCATTGATAAGGGGGTATCGTCCATTTCGATGTATTTCAATAAAAAGGGCTTTCTATAGGCGTATATTCCAATGTGTTCATACACTCTGTGGTTCTTCTTCTCCCGTCCGTAAGGAATTAAAGAACGACTGAAATACAGGGCGAATTCATTCCTGTCACGGACAACCTTAACCACATTCGGGTCGGGGAAATGTTCTTCGGATATCTGATAACAGAGAGTTGCGGTTGATAACTTCTCATCACTGATCATGACTGCAGCAAGTTCATCAATCATTTCAGCCATAATCAGGGGCTCATCACCCTGTATGTTGATAATCAGCTCGACATCCAGATTCTTGACAACCTCAGCGGCCCGGCTGGTACCGTTAATATGATCTACAGATGTCATTACAGAGGTTCCGCCAAACTGCTCAACTGCAGATACAATTCGCTCATCATCGGTTGCGACGATCACCTCATCAATGAGTTTCGCCTGCATGGCTCTTTCATACACATGCTGTATCATTGGTTTGCCACCTATATCCATGAGCGGCTTACCGGGAAGTCGTGTAGAAGCATATCGAGCAGGGATGATTCCAATGGTTTTCATGTATTCCTCCGGCTGAGCTTGTATATTAGTTAAGACCGCAGTTCCTTCAATTGCGTCGACACCTTCAATCTGTTTAAAATCTTTTCTCTATCAACAGGTTTGACATGTTCCACCAGCCATTCCCTCATCTGCTGCCCTTCGTCGGATTGCTGCGGATGGCTTATAAAATCAAGAGATATTCCCAGAGCATCCGCCACTTTGATCGCAATGAGAGGCCAGACCTCCCCGATATCACCTACGATGGGAATGCTGCCTTCCAACCGTGCAAATGCGGACATCTCCATACGAAACGGTATCCCAGTCAGCTTGGTTTTCGGAAGGCCCTTGTCAATTGCCTCCTGAACCTTTTCATTCTGTTCCTGGGCCTCTTTGGCTTTCAGTAAATGCTCATCCAGGTCGATTCGGATCAAGGTCTTCCCCTTGAGACTGCAGGTATGCAGTCCATTCCAATGAGCCCAGATACCATGGCCCGTATAACATTCAAATGGACCATCGTGAATTTCCTGGGTCAGCGCCACTGCGGACTCTATAATAATGTCTGATTCCTCCATCATGGCGGCAATCTGAGCACAGCGGCGGGATATCGGAATACTGTCGGCAATTGAAATACCGACATTCCCGCCACCGACCAACTGGGGTACGGTCACCAGCACCGGCTTCCCCTTCAAGGCACCCATCCCGATCATCGTCCGTCGGTCTGCTCCCCAACCGGCAACCGTTTCGAAAGGAAGTCCGTATGTTTGTGATATGGCCAGAATTTCGCTGCTGAGATTTTCGGTGCGTAATCCGAGGGGATACGCCATATTTCCGGCTGCTTTGATGATGACATCACCTTCTGTGTCTTCCCCTTTACGAAGCAGATCCTCGTCAAGAATCATCTCCTTCCTGAGCATATTATGAGTATCATCACTCATTATTGAGAACTCGAAAACGCCGCCCATTGGAAGAAAGTGGCTGTCGGGGTCAAAACCCAATTTCGAAGCTTCAACCCTTTTCACTCTGTCGAGACTTCCACCCATCTCATGTGCGATCACGGCAGAACTGGTGGTTACGCTATCGACGATACCCTTGTTCATGAGTTCGGCAACCAGCGTCGTGACTCCCTCATGAATATTCGGACCGCTGCCGATTACGAGCATGACTTTACCGTTTCTTCTTTTAACTTCGATGATCCTGGAAACCGCGTCATCCAGGTTCTCACGGGATTTTTTTCCCAGGTTCTTGTAAAATTGCTCTGTGGAGCTGATATTCATATCCATGGCCTCCATACTACCCTGTTACAAGTCAAAATTCTCCAGTTTGCCGGATCATTTTGTCAAGTTAATTAACCTTTCTGATCAATTCATTATTTTTGCATATATTAAATTGCTGCCGATTAAAAACCTCGATATCTCTGACCCGGAATTCCCGCTGAGGAGGAACCCTTGCCAATCACAAACCGCCTGAGAAACCATATCCCTCTTTCGGGGCCGGCCACTCGGGAACCCTGCGACGGGAGTGAATCGGCTATGCGCGTGTCCCTGGGTTTCACACCCCGATGGTACCGCTCCAGGCTGGGTATCGATTTCTCCGAAGCCTGGCACCTGGATCCCATACACCGATTCGATGCGCTGACGAAAATGAAAGCCCATCTGCATGATTGCTTCCCCGAAGTACCGTATTTCGTCCCCGGCGGAGACCCGGATTCATCCTGCGCCACCATCAGCGGTGTATACGGAATCATGCTGATTTCCGGACTCTTCGGATTGGAGTTACAGTACAGAAACGATAATTGGCCCGATGCGGCAGGAGGAAGGGTTCTGCCAAGGGAAGAGCTGGAGATATCCGCAGTTCCTCTGCCGGGAGAAGATTATGACTCCTTTCTGAGATCCCGGCCCTTGTATTCGGGGCTGATGGATCAGATGGACGTCCTGAAGGAACGCTTCGGTATCATTCCCGGTTACCTAAATTATCAAGGCATCCTGAACGTGGCTTTGAAAATACGGGGACAGGATATCTTCCTGGACCTGTATGACGATCCTGAATTCACCCATACTCTGTTCGGCCGGATCGCAGGCCTGATCGGGGCAGTGTCAAAGCGTGTTCAGGCAAGACAACGCAGTTCGGGCTTCAAGGTCAACTTGCTGTCCATGAGCAACTGCGTCATCAACATGCTGCGGCCTGAGCAGTATGCCGAGTATCTGCTGCCGCTGGACCGCGGATTATCGGTGGAATATGAACGCTTCGGCATCCATACATGCAATTGGGACGCGACGCCTTATCTTGACGACCTGAGAACCATCGACAACATGGGTTATCTGGATACCGGCCCCATGGCGGATCTGGAGAAGATCCGTCGATTATTTCCCGAAACCCGTCGGGCCGTTCTTTACAGTCCCGTCTGGCTCAATGAAAAGGACGAAGCGGAAATCGCTTCAGATCTGGAACGAATCGCCCGGCTCTATGCCCCCTGCGACATCGTTCTGGCAGACGTTGAGTCGGATACCCCGAACGAAAGAGTGAAGACATTCCTGCGGATATGCCGTGAACTTGAACCGCCGGCAATGGAATAAACAATGAATCTCTCAGATGATCGATGACGGTTAAAGCGAAGTTGTAGTACATTTAATCAAGAGGATTATTTATATGATAAAGGACTCAATCAAAAACTCTTCCGTCTATCACGGGATCCATCCTGGAGTGGATGAAGCACTGAAATCCATCGCCGCCGGTGAATGCCGTGAATGGGAAACCGGACGTCATGACATACACCACGATGATATCTTCTGCCTCATCCAGGAGTACGAAACCAAACCGAAGGGGAAGCTTGAAGCCCACGATCGCTATATCGACATTCAGGTGGTGCTGAAGGGAACCGAGCGCATCGGATATTCGGATCGCTCCCGCCTCGTTGTCGATGGAACTTTCGACAAATCAGCGGACATCGGGTTCTTCGAGGGAGAAGGAGATCCGATCATACTGAAGGAAGGGGAATTCGCCGTCTTTTTCCCCGGTGACGGTCATGCACCCGGCCTGAATGCCGGTGATGAACCCTGCCGGGTTCGCAAAGCGGTGTATAAAATTCGTTTATCCCCGAGTGCGGGCACCTGATTATAATGTTTAGGATTTAACTGACCTCTACTGCCGACGCTTAACCGAGATGCGTTTCGCCTTCTTTGTCCACCATCAGGATCACCCGGCATGATGAACAACGGAAACGCCCTGCTTTAACTGCTTTCAGTCTGCGATTACAGACCGGACAGACAATCAGGACCGGAAATACCTCAACAGGCGATGAATCCACATTCAACATTCCCAGAGCTTCGTCCCGGGTCGCACAAAATTGGAAAAAAGTCGTGAATCCCAGGAGCTGAAACACTTCAAAAATCCTGGCGGGCATACCGAATATAATCATAGAGCCCTGCTTCTGCCGGATAGTTTTAAGTAATGCCGTGAAGGCACCGATACCGGTGCTGGACATAAACGTTGTAGCAGTCGCATCGATTATAATGTTCCGATAACCGGCTTCCACCACCCTGATGGCCTGGTTGCGGAAAAAGTCAGCGTTGTACGTATCAATCAACCCGGCAAGACGAATGATTATCGCCCCTTCGGATCCGGCATCTTCAAGCGAAAGTTTAAGATCGGGGTTTTTATCCAGAGTGATGCTGATTATCGTGCTGCGGTTTTGTGTTGTGGTCATCTTAATCCTCCCGAAGGTAGAATACAAAAAAACACGCAATGACCGTGCCAAACTATATATTTATTTACAATGTATGCATTTAGAGGCTTAGACTCATTTTTCAATGTCTGGAAAAATTATGTATATTGCATAGTCGGCGAGACAATATCATTCGATATCTGCTTTATGGGAAAAGAATTATATCAATCCCTCGCTTTTACATATCTATGTATAAGGAATAGCTGCAGATTTACGCGTCCACAGACACGAACTCGAACTTCGTCACATCAAAGAGTCCACGGGCAGTGAGTTTGAGATCCGGAATCACCGGCAGGGCCAGGAAGCTCAGCGGCATGAATGGATCCAGATCTTTCCGAACCCTGAGCCTGTCATGGGCCAGGGCAATCAACTCATTCAGTCGGGAGGCAGTCACTTCCCCTGCCTCGTCGGTCATCAGACCGCCTAGTGGTAGTGGAAGAACCCCGAGAACATCTCCGCCTGCGGCGGCAAGGGAAATGCCTCCGCCGCTTGTTGCCAGAATCCTCAGCGCCGAAAGAATGGCCGCATCATCATCACCAACGGCAATGAGATTGTGGGAATCATGCGCGATGCTGCTGGCGGCAGCTCCACCTTTCAGACCGTAGCCCCCGACGATCCCCAATCCGATTCTGCCGGTACTCTTGTGCCTCTCAACCACAACAAGTTTCAGCAGGTCCTTGCCCGAATCCGGAATGAAGTGTCCATCGGTATCAATGGGAACCTCACGAATGGTTTCATCGGTTACCAGACTGCCGGGGTTCAGTGTAATCACCCGGGCTCTGCCGGACTTCAGCTTCAAATCAAGATCGTGGGGTCCCAGAGGCGCCAGACGTACCGTATCCCTGACCGCCGAATCATCGTATTTCGCCAGTGTTTCCATCAGGCAACCGCCTTCAGCCACCAGCTCACCTCCGCGAAATACGGAACCCACCGAGAAATCGGCAAGCTCGCCATCCAGGACCACAAGATCGGCACGCCGCCCCGGAGACAGGGCGCCCCGGTCATCCAGCCCGTAGGCTTCGGCACCGTTCAAGGTCGCCAGACGAACCGCTTCCACCGGATCCAATCCGTGCCTTATGGCTTCCCTGACGTTGAAATCAATATGCCCCTCGGCCAGGATATCTCCGGGAAGCTTATCATCGGTACAAAAGGCGCAACGCCTTGCAAGACCGGGTTCCACACCCCTGATAAGAGCCGCCAGATCTCGGGCTGCAGTTCCCTCACGAATCAGGATTCTCATCCCCATACGAAGGCGTTCTTTCATCTCTTTAATATTGGTGCACTCATGATCGGTACCGATGCCGGCCACCACATAGGCTGCCAGATCCTTTCCCGTCATCGCCGGGCTGTGACCGTCCACCTTTTTACCGATACGGCGAGCTAAAGCAATCTTTTCCACAATTTCATCCCGGGCAGCGGCCACCGCAGGATAATCCATGGCCTCCCCCAATCCGAGTACTCTGGAATGATCGATAAGTTCAGCCAGGTCGGAAGCTTCCAGTACCGCACCGGCATCCTCAAAGGGCGTGGCCGGAACACAGGAGGGGAGCATGACGAATACCGACTGAGGGACCGTTTCCGAGGCATCAAGCAGCCATCTGATGCCGTCCATGCCCCGAACATTCGCGATTTCATGGGGATCGGCAACAACCGTCGTTGTCCCGCGGGGAACTGTCAATCCGGCGAAACCCACCGGACCGTGCATGGAACTTTCAATATGGACATGAGCATCAATGAGCCCCGGCACGACAATACGGTTGTTCAGATCCCTCTCTTCCCGGCCGCGGTATACACCCGCAGGACCGATGGCAATAATACGCCCATCGCGGACAGCCATATCTCCGGGGAATAGCTCACCGGTGAACACATCAAGAAACCTGCCGTTTCGCAGGGCCAGATCAGCCGGAACACGCCCGGAAGCAACTTCAATATCAGCACGAATTTCTTCAGTCATGGTAAAGAGAGTATAGACCAACCCGGGTGGAATTTGAGAAAGAATCGATCGCCGTGGGCTACAGAATCTTCTCTGAACCCGAATAAATCGCCTCGACATTCACCACAGCAGCGCCATGACCGGGATGTTCCTCTGGATTCCACTTCTTCATATCCTCGAAGACAGCCCCTTCCGTGTGATACTCCATGCTTCCTTTTATCTGATACGACTTCTTTTCGCTCGTGATGAACAAAACCGATACCTTGCTGCCCGCCTGGAGATTCTCCATCGTCTTGTCGAAGAAATTGTTGGCGATGACAATCCGGTCTCCATCAAACAGTGTGACACACGTGGCATAAATGGCATTTGGTAATCCACCGGTATCGACGGTTGTCAGGATAACGGCCCCTTCCCGGTCTTCCCAGGCACTTTTAACGACGTCAGATAATCGCGGCATATCAGGCTCCTCTGTTATTTCTATTCAGGACTACTGTAACGCATTGTGCATATGCACACAATCCGTCGTCATGAGGAATACTATGAGATTCAGTCTTCCGGCGCGTCCAACCTCGCAAGACCTTCGAGAAAAACCTCGATTACGGAAATGGTCTGTCTGGGATCGGCGGCGCTGATGATGGCAAGTTTAAAAAGATACGCCTGGATAAGATCGAGAATCTGCATCGAGGTAGCCTCGATTGGAATCTTGCGAATCTCACCGGTCTTAATACCCTCACGGAGCATGCGGCAGAGCAGATGGTCGAGCTTGACGGTTCGACGTCTGATGGCCTCAGGGAAATTACGTTCTTCCTGACGTTTTTGGAGAAGATAATCACCCAGACTGGTGATGAAATCCCGGCTGTGCCAGCTTTTAAAAATTATATCCGCGATAATTCTTCGGATTTGGGGTAATACCGGACCGGATCTGGAAGCAAGCTCCCGGTAATCCGAGAACATCTCATCGGTATAATATTTCACCGCGTAAGTGAATATTTCTTCCTTATCCCGGAAATAAAGATAAAGCGAAGGGCGGGAAATTCCACAGGCCACTGCGAGGTGGGACAAGCTGGTATTCTGATACCCTCTCTGAGCGAACAGACTGAAGGCTTGCCGAAGAATAGCTATTTTTCGCTGGGTATGATCAATAATCTTCGGCATTTCTGAACCGGTATCTCCTTATCCTGAAAGCTCCGGTGATCTGTTCTTCTACAAATTGTTGACCTCTGCCGCCAACCCCCGCTACATCCAATCTCAAACCTCAAATCCAACAACTGAGCTTATCATCGCAGATGTGTCTTCGATTCGAACGGGAATGGAGACACCGCTCGTCAAGCGGGCTCGTGTACGACCCCGGTTCCTCGCAGTACCTCCTTCCCTCTCGATCTTCGACTCATTCGCAGGAATTACCCTCAGCCTTCCTTATCGCCTATCAGACAGAGCCAGGTAGCCTCGGCGGCAACCTGATCGCCGACATAGGCCTTACCGGTCTGACGGATGCCCCGGGAATCCACCCGGACATTCTCCACCTCAAAACGCACTTCATCTCCGGGAACCACCTGACGGCGGAATTTCACCTTATCGACAGTCGCCAGGAAGAACAGTTTATCTCCCAGAATGCCCGACTGAGCCGCACCGGCACCACCACACTGAGCCATTGATTCAACCAGGATTACCCCCGGAACCACAGGATAACCGGGAAAATGACCTTTAAAGAAAAAATCCTCATCCGTATACTTGCGAGTTCCAACGATATGTTCGTCACTCACCTCGTCGAGCTTGTCCACAAAAAGGAACGGTTCACGGTGAGGTAATAAATCCTTAATATCCTTCATTACTGTTCTTCCTTTTCATCTTTCCTGATTCCACCCTACTCCTCGAATTTCTTGAAGATCAGCGAACCGTTATGGCCCCCGAAACCGAGATTGTCGGAAAGTACAGCCCGAAGATCCGCTTTGCGCCCGACATTGGGGACGTAATCCAAGTCACATCTCTCATCGGGATTATCCAGGTTGATGGTGGGAGGAAGGAACCCGTCCCGAAGGGCCAGAAGGCTGATGATAGCCTCCATTCCGCCGGCACCGCCCACCATATGGGCCGTCATCGACTTGGTGGAGGATATGGGCATCTTGTATGCGTGGTCACCAAAAGCTTTTTTGATGGCCATGGTTTCCAGGGGATCGTTGGTGGGGGTGGAGGTACCGTGGGCGTTCATGTAATCGATCTCCGAAGGCTCCATTCCCGCATCCTGCAAGGCCAATATCATTGACCGGGCCGGACCGTTTCCTTCCGCATCGGGGCTGGTGAGGTGATAGGCGTCACAGGTTATACCGTAGCCGGCCACCTCGCCGTAAATCTTCGCTCCCCGGTCCAGAGCATGAGTGAGTTCCTCGAGAATGAGGATACCGGAGCCTTCAGCCATCACAAATCCATCCCGATCCTTGTCGAAGGGGCGGCTCGCGGCGGTGGGATTATCGTTGTATTTCGTCGACAGGGCGGTGAGCTGGACAAATCCCGCGATGCCGAAAGGTGTGACGGCAGCTTCCATACCGCCGGTGACGGCGACATCAATCTGACCGTAGCGGATGGCATTCAGAGACGTACCGATTGAATCGGTGGCCGAAGCACAGGCCGTCACCACGCAATAGCAGGGGCCATGGAATCCGTATTTGATGGCGACATTGGCCGGTCCCTCGTTGAGAATCATCTTGGGGACGGTCATGGGGGAAACACCTTTAGGACCCCGGGCCGCCAGTTGGCGTACCCCTTCTTCGGTGACTTCGTATCCGCCGATTCCGTTCCCCAGAATGACGCCTACCCGTTCGGGATCCACGCCGCCCTTGTCCAGGCCGGCATCCTCCAGAGCCTGGGCGGCCCCGGCCACGGCGAACTGGGTGAAACGGCCCTGTTTTCGGGCCTCTTTCCTATCCATCCAGACCGTGGGATCAAAATTCTTGACTTCACCTGCAATTTTACTGGCGTACTCTTCGGTATCAAAAGTTGAGATGCGAGTGATCCCGCTCTTTCCGGCTTTAATGGCTTCCCAGGTATTGGCTACATCATGGGCCAGGGGATTGACGGTTCCCAGGCCTGTTACTACGACTCGTCTACGTTCCATACTATCTCCCATTACATCACCAATCCGCCGTCAACCCGAATCACCTGACCGGTGATGTAGGAGGACAGGTCGCATGCCAGGTAAAGGACCGCGTTGGCGACTTCTTCAGCCGATCCCATACGTCCCAACGGAATTGCCTTGGCGTATTCCGCTTTCACCTCATCGGTGAGCTTATCTGTCATGGCCGTAGCGATAAAGCCCGGGGCCACTGCGTTCACCCGGACATTCCGTTTGGCTGTTTCCCTGGCCAGGCTCTTGGTAAAACCGATGAGACCGGCTTTTGATGCCGAATAGTTGGTCTGTCCGGCATTACCCATCTGGCCGACTACTGAGGCCATGTTGATGATGCTGCCCGATTTCTGCTTCAGGGCCATGAATGCCGAGACTTCCCGGGCTACAAGGAAGGCGCCGGTGAGATTCACCTTGATAACCGACTCCCACTGGTCCAGTGGCATGCGGAATACCATACCGTCCCGGGTGATGCCGGCATTGTTCACCAGAACATCAAGCTTACCGTCAGAAATAATATCCTTGACGAGGGCTTTTACCTGATCTTCATCGGTAATGTTCGCCGAATGGAAGGTAACCGTTGCACCATTCTTTGCGGCGGCAGCCATCTCGGCTTTATGCGGACTTTCATTGAAATCGCAATAATGGATAGAAGCACCCTCTTCCAGGCACTTCATGATGATTTCCTTACCGATACCCTGGGCACCGCCGGTTACAAGGACTTTTTTTCCTTTAAGAAGCATAATTTCGACTCCTATTCATTATCTTTAATACTTTCCAGATCCCCGACGGTACCCGCAGGGAGACAAGTTTCATTCTGTCCCGATTTTCCCCAAAGGCCGGTGAGCACCTTGCCCGGACCGACTTCATAAAGGGCCGAAGGGGAAGTTTCGGCGATTGAGGCCATAAGATCCATCCATCTGACGGAGTGTGTAACCTGTTCAACCAGAAGGGATCGGGCCTCATCTCCGCTTTTCACCGGTGACGCATTGACATTCGACCAGACTGTTTTCACAGGATCGTTGAAATTAATTTCCGCAAGCAGGGATTCCATGGAACGTGCAGGACCGGCCATGAGCGGAGTATGGAACGGGCAGGACACCTTCAGCGGGATAATCCGACGGGCACCTGCAGCCTTGAGGGCCTCCCCGGCGCCGTCCATTCCGGCCCTGGTTCCACCGATGGCAACCTGAGCGGGACCGTTTTCATTGGAACTCCAGACATCTTCCAGCCCGTCAAGAACAGAATGAACCGCCTCGGGACCGATGCCGATAACCGCAGCCATGCCGATTTCTCCCTTCTCTGCGGTAATGACGGCCCCGGCTGCCGCCATGAACTCACCCCGTGCGGTAACAGCCTTCAGAGCGTCTTCCGGCGTCAAAACTCCGGCATCCACCATGGCGGTATATTCGCCCAGACTGTGTCCGGCGGCACCTGTAGACTCAATTCCTTCCTCTTTCAGAACTTCCCGGGCTGCCAGACTCGCCAGCACGATAGCCGGCTGGGCATTCTCGGTAGCTTTCAGATCTTCGTCGCTGCCTTCGAAAAGCAGAGCCTTCATATCCCTGCCGCATGCATCCGAGGCCAGGTTGAAGAGGTTTTTCACTGCGTCGTATTTATCGAACAGATCCCTGGCCATACCGGGAAACTGACTACCCTGGCCGGGGAAAAGAAAAATCGTACCACTCATTATTTTATCGGCTACCATACCAGGTAATTTCCTCCATAGGTGAGTCCACCGCCGAAACCGACGGTGAGAATTTTCATGCCTTTCTTCAGCAGTTCCTTCCTGTCCATTTCGGCCAGGGCAAGAGGAACGGAAGCGGAAGATGTATTGGCGAACTCTTCCATATTTAAATAATACTTTTCCATGGGTATTCTGGCCCGCATGGAAGCGGCGCGAATAATCCTGTAGTTGGCCTGATGGGGGACAATGTAGTCTATGTCATCGGAAGTGAGCCCGTTGCGTTCCATCAGATCTTTTACGATTTCCACATTCACTTTCACGGCGAAGTTGTACACCCGCTGACCGTCCATATAAATGCAGAGGTCTTCCTCGGGAGTTTCACCGGGTATAAATGGGGTTGCAGTTCCGCCGGCCGGTATATTGAGAGCATCGTAACCCGTCCCGTCGGTACGGAGGACGCTGTCGACAATCCCCTCCCCATCGGCGCATGAAGTCAGGACCGCGGCACCGGCACCGTCTCCGAAAAGAACAGCGGTACCCCGGTCATTCCAGTTTGTGATAGCCGAGAGCTTCTCGGCACCGATCACGACGACGGTTTTCGCCGTGCCGCCGAGAATAAGGCCTCGACCCAGTTCCAATCCATAAACGAAACCGGTACAAGCGGCTTTCACGTCTATGGATCCGATGTTACCGATACCCAGATTTCTCTGGACGAGGTTGGCTGTCGCCGGGAAATCCCTGTAATCCGGGGTGATGGTGGCGACAATAATCTGGTCCACCTCGTTCTTGTCAACCCCGGCCTTGTCCAAAGCTTCCTTGGCGGCTTCGGTAGCCATATAGGAACAAGTTTCCTCATCCGAAGCGATATGTCGATTTCCGATTCCGGTGTGGGAACGAATCCATTCATCAGATGTATCAACTGTTTTTGAGAGTTCTTCATTACTGACCCGTCGGGCAGGAATATATGACCCGATAGATGCGATTCCTACATTCATCGATCCTCCAGTGCGTACCGGTTTAATTTTGCCGGTAAAAACTATAATGACAGGATTATTTACATATTATCAGAAACTGTCAATATTGACACCGAAGCCTAAGATCGTTAATCTCCGCCGCACATTTTAAATGCAGGGGACAGGGAGCAGGGGACAGGGGGAAGTTTTTGGTGACTGTCGGGGGCTGGTCGCATGCTGCACTTGCTTGCCCATGCAGCCCTGCTCGTTCCTCGCTTCGCTGTGGTACGACCCTGGATCTCCGGCGGGGAAAGGTTTGAATCCTATACTGTTTCGAGCCCCACGCTGTTATCGCTATAGCTATGTGCTAGACTGGAATCGATGAAGTTCCACCGGTGCAAACCAATATTTATCATCCTGGTTATCGTTGCCGCTGCGTTGTTTTTCCCGGTCATTATATCGTGTACAAAGCAGCCGACGACTCTGGTGGTGAATATCATCTATGACATCAATGATCAAGACTTTCCATCTCTTCTACCTCCTGGAGATAATGCAAACCTCAATGCATGGCTTTTTCTGCGCCTGATGCAGTCCGATGGTACTGTTACCTTTTCCAACGAATCTTCGCCTGTCAATATTACCGATCTGGATGACGGTAAGCTCTATCGGTATGTTATGACTCCTCCCGACTCTGTGCTGACAGACCCTTCCAATCTCTATATCTTCGACGCCTATTTCTACGATGACAATTTCATCCCAGGCCCGGCAATAAACCCTCTAATTGGCGGAGATGCCGACCGTTTTACAGCACCTGCAAGTCTTTCAGGCGCCCCTTCACCCTTGTACAGCCCGGCCCCCCATCTCAGTGTGAATATCCAAATCGCCCCGGGAGATCGTAAAACCATACATCTGACAACACTGCAGGCATTCCCGTAAGCTGTTCAGAGCATAACCGACACCAACTCAGGGTTATTTTGACCCCATATGGGTCATATCGATACAACCTTTTCAGCTGTACATCGAGCTGCCTCAAAATGACTCAATCTATGCAATTCCCGGTACCTCGCCAGAGGTCAATACTACAGTTTCTGAAAATTCAATCGGTTTCTAAGAATCGTATTTC
>DAOVYP010000566.1 GCA_030635565.1 Spirochaeta sp.
AATTCCGGGACAGGTCCGATGCGGGACTGCCCCAGAAAACGGGCGGTATCTTCATCGGCAGGCGCCGATGAAATAATTGTGGGGCAGTCGTACTGCCTCAATGAGCCGCCGATAAGGACTCCGATCCGGTCCGAGACCGCGAAAGCTTCATCCTGATCGTGGGTAACCATGACGGTGGTAATTCCGAAGGACTGCTGGGTTTTACGGATAAAATCAGCAGTTTCGCCTTTGAGGTTTTTGTCCAGGTTGGCGAAGGGTTCATCCAGGAGTAAAACCATGGGCTCCACCACCAGAGCCCGGGCGATGGCCGCCCGTTGTTTCTGACCCGCAGATAGCCTGGCGGGATAAGCATCGGCCTTGTCGGTGATGCCGAACCATTCGAGCATCTTATCCACCTTCGGCCTGCGTTCCTTTTTTCTCACACCCCTTACTTTCAATCCGTAGCCGACATTCTCGGCGATAGTCATGTGGGGGAAAAGTGCGAAATCCTGGAACATCATGATAACCGGTCTGTCTTTACCGGGAGTTTCAGAAAACCGGATGATTCCGGTGTCGGGGGGTTCCAGATCCGCCAGAATCTTCAGCAGAGTGGTTTTCCCGACCCCTGACGGGCCTATGAGGGAGACGAATTCCCCGTCTTCGATTCGGAATCCCACACCTTTCAGTACGGAATTCCCGCCGTATCGTTTGGAGATTCCGCTGAGCTCAACGGCCATTATTTTTTCCTGAAAGCGATCTTGCAAAGCGGACAACAGGGTGCTCCAGAATCCGGTTCAGAGCGACTTTCTTGGCAATCTGACGCAGTATGTCGGCATAAGTGGGGTAGGGATGTATGACGGATTTGAGTTTATGGTAACCGACCCTCAAGGTCTTCATAACCTGAATCTCACAGATCAGCTCACCGGCTCGGGGACCTGCGATATGGGCACCCAGTATTCGGCTTCCGGGCCCCAGGATAATTTTTACCAGACCCCTGGTTCCAGGTACAGTCCGTCCGCGATCGAGGTCTTCATACCTTTGCGTGTATACCCTCACACGCTTTCCGTACAATTTACGCGCCTCGTCCTCCAGCATCCCAGCCCGGGCAATTTCCGGATCGGTGAAGGTGGTCCAGGCCACATGTTTGTAATTCACGGATTTCTTGAAAGGCAGTATCGCGTTCATCGCAGCGGTGACACCCTGGTATTCGGCCATATGGCTGAAGGCGTAGGGTCCGGCCACATCTCCCGCGGCATAAATAATCGGGTTTGAGGTTCGGAGTTTTTTGTTGACCTCTACTCCCTTCGGGCTTGTGTTTACTCCGGCCTCTTTGAGATTGAGTCCCCCGGTTGCCGTTCCCCTGCCGACGGCCACCAGCAGGGCATCGGCTTCCAGGATGGCCTTTCGTCCCTTGGTTTCAATGGTGAGGGAAACGCCGTTTTTCAGCGGGGCGGTCTCCACCGCTTTGGCTCCGGTGAGCAGGGTGATTCCCTCGTCGATGAGCTTTTCCCTGATCACTTCGGCGGCGTCGGGATCCTCCCGGAAGAGAATGCGGTCCAGCATTTCAACAACGGTAATCTCGACGCCCAATCGGGAAAGTGCCTGGGCCATTTCAAGCCCGATGGGACCGCCGCCCATCACCAGGGCGCTTTTAGGAAGCTTGTCCAGTTCGAACAGTGATTCGTTGGTCAGATGAGGGGTGTCGGCCAGTCCGGGTACCGGGGGTACGAGGGCCCGGGAGCCG
>DAOVYP010000279.1 GCA_030635565.1 Spirochaeta sp.
GAGAGTGATTCAACCAGCGCCATCGCCGTATGGTTGAGATTTTCCACCCGACCGGAGAGAAGGAGCAGGAGAAAAGCTGTCGCAATAACGACACCCCCCTGGAATCCGCCTCCCGGAGTCAAATGGCCGTGAAGAAAAATATAAACACCGAACAGGATGATCAGAGGAAACAGCAGCCCGCCTCCGGTTTCCAGGATTTCCGAGGCCTTGCGGGTCGAAACGCCCTCAAGCTCTTCACTTTCTGTTTTTTTCAGTAGTAAACCAATGGCCGCGGTCGCTGCGAACAGTACGGCCACCTCACCCAGGGTATCCAAACCCCGGTATGTGACGATTACGCTGGTGACGAGGTTGGCAGAACCCAGTTCACCCGGAGCTTGTTCAACGTACTCCGCGGCCACGTCGGAAAGAGGACCATCTGTCGGTGCCTTCAACGCAAACGGGGCCAGGAGAACCGCAGCCGCCAGCAGGGCTATAAATGCCAGAATGCGCCTAATCACGGGGTTCCTCCTTCTTTTTTCCCCTCATTCTCGAAAGTGCATAGAGGAATACAACCGTCGTCAGGGCAGACCCGATGGCCGCTTCGGTCATGGCGACATCAGGCGCCGCCAACAGGAGAAACAGAATACTGGCCAGCAGGCTTACGGCGCCCGAGGCGATAACCGCCGAGCTGAGGGTCTTCAGGTACAGGGCCGTAACGGCCGCGATGAGCATCAGCAGACCGAGGATGATCACTATGGCGAGATTCATGCACTGTCCTCCTCGTCGCCGCAGGCGCCGGCAAGTTCATCACAGGAGGCACGTTCACCGAGAGTGACTCCGGTGTGATAGGCGGCTCGGGCCAGTGTATGCGACGAAAGCGGGTTGGAAAAAATGACGAACAGGATGAGCAGCGCGGCTTTCCCGGTCCAAAGCGGTTCGACAATCGCCAGACCGATGAGAAACAGCATAGTACCCAGAGTTGTGGCTTTGGTGCCGGCCTGCATCCGGTCGTACAAGTCGGGCATACGTATCAGCCCCAGAGCGGCCAGGAAGAGAAAAATCGACCCGGCAATGGCGAAAATACCTCCGAGTATTTCCATCTCAGACTCCCCTTTCCACATATCGGGCAATGGCCACGACACCGACGAAACTGATCAGTCCGTAAACCAGGGCGACGTCAAGATAAATCACCCGCCCTGACATAAATGCGATCCAGCCTATCAGCGACAGGGCAATAATGGTCATGGCGTCAAGAGCAACAGCCCTGTCGGCGGCCGTCGGACCGAGAAGAAGCCGGACCATGGCCAACACCAGGGAAATCATCATGATAACGGCGGCTATGTTGAATAAAAGATCAGCCACAGATCACCTCCAGAAAGCGTTCGAACCCCGCCACGATTTTTTTCGTGCGTTCCTTGTCCTGAATCCCTTCAACCTTGATCCAGTGGACATAAAAATCATCACCGTCTGTTTCCAGGGTTATGGTTCCGGGTGTCAGGGTGATGGAATTGGCCAGGAGAAACCTGCCGAGGCGGGTCTTCAAATGAGTCTTCACCCTGACAATACCCGGTTCGATGGGCAGCCTGGGATGAAGGACCCGGAACGCCACATCAATATTGGCCTTGATTAATTGCCACAGGAAGTAAAACAGGTAGGCAATGCCGTAGATGAGAGCCTTGGGAGTCCATCGGATTTCACCGAGAACCGCAATCCCGGGCAGGGGGATGAGAATAATCACCAGGGCGGCAATACCGCCGGCTATGAGTTCCTGAGCATCAAATGGATAGGTCAGCAGGAACCAGATAAAAAGAGCCAGTACCAGCAGGACAACCCGGGCCTTAAAGAGCCTCATGTCCACCTCCTTGACGGGTGTATGATGTCAACTGTTAAAACATATGAACTGGGATGCAAATATAAATCTATATCCGTTTCGATATATCTATATATATAATTATGTATCTAATGCACTGTATTATGATGATATAACAGTGTCAAGGTAGAGTTTAGAGAAATGCTTGTATTGAAAGAAGATACTAGCTTTAGCTAACCATATTATGCAGTACTAATTAGGGGTTAATGCCGGAAATGCCGACGGCCGGTAAGCACCATGGATATACCCGCCTCGTCACACGCCTTGATGGACTCATCATCTCGTACGGAGCCCCCGGGCTGAATAATCGCTTTGATTCCCGCCGAAGCCGCCGTTTTCACCCCATCATCAAATGGAAAGAAGGCATCCGAAGCCAGAACGGCTCCCTCGGCATCTTTACCCTCCAGGGCAATTCTCACGGCGCCGACACGATTTGCCTGCCCGGTTCCGATACCTATGGTTTTTTTGTCCGAGACAAGAGCTATCCCGTTTGATTTGACATGTTTTACAAGCTTCCAGGCGAAAGACAGATCGGCCATCTGCTCAGCAGTAGGCTTAACCCTGGTTGGTACCGTCCATTCCGCTTCGGGTGCGAATCCCCGATCCACTTCCTGCAGACAGAAACCACCGTCAACCGGCAGGGCTTCCCATCGATCGGTCGACGGCCCGCGTATCGTGAGTACACGCAGATTTTTTTTCTTCTTGAAGACCTCCAGGGCGCCCATTGTGTATCCCGGCGCCGCAATCACTTCGAGAAAAAGCTCTGAAAGTGAAGATGCTGTCGATTCATCAATTTCCCTGTTGAACGCGACAATACCCCCGAATATCGAAACCGGATCGGCATCCCGGGCTTTTTCCCAGGCATCCAGGGTGGAAGTGCCCAGGGCCGCACCGCAGGGTGCGGCATGCTTGACACCAATGCAGGCGAGCTCATCAAAATCTGAAACGGTCTGCCAGGCGCCGTCGAGATCCCTGAGATTATTAAAGCTCAGATCCTTACCCTGATGCTGAACCAGATCGCTCAAGGCACCGAAAGCCGCAGCTGAAGAAGGAATGTACCAGGCGGCTTTCTGATGAGGATTCTCCCCGTAGCGCAGGTTTGTATCTTTCCTGTATGAGAAACTGAGCCATTCCGGCATCGTATCCATACCCAGAATGGCCGTCGCCACCGCCGAATCATAAGCACCGGTCAGGGCAAACACCTGACCGGCAAGCCGGCGGCGGGTGGACCGTCCGAGTTCGCCATCTCTCGTCCATTCGCTCATAACGGCTTCATAATCGGAAGGATCAGAGACGACGGCAACATGAGCATGATTCTTTGCAGCAGCCCTGAGCATCGCAGGGCCGCCGATATCAATGAATTCCACCAGCGTGTCCATGGGCAGGCCTTCACCGGATTTCTCGAAAAAGGGATAAAGATTCACCACCACGACATCGATGGGATCGATGCCTTGCTCTTCCATGGTTTTCAAATGACCTTTGTCATCCCGGCGTCCCAGCAACCCTCCGTGAATTTTCGGGTGGAGGGTTTTTACCCGGCCGTCCAGGATTTCTTCCGCCCCGGTATATTCGGATACTTCAGTCACATCAACGCCGGCTTCCCTCAGCATCCTGCAGGTTCCACCTGTTGACAGCAATGTATATCCCTTTTTGATGAGGAATAGGGCGAAATCAACAATTCCGGTTTTATCATAGACGCTTAAGAGGGCGCGCTTGGTCATGGGTTCTCCCGGGTTCAAGTATTTCTGAATGATGAGGAAAATTGCCGGGTCTGTCGATACTGATGAGAGAAATTGAGATGTATGAGTGAGGTTCTTTCAAAATTGCCATATTGTAAGAACCTCACTATGGGGTCGAAAGCTTATTTTATTATTATTTAATAAAATAAGCTTTCTAAAGGTCTGGGTAATTCCAAAAATATTCTATTTTTGGAATTACCTCGAGTATTTATCTTATAATTGAGTATAGAGTTCCAGGAGGATAGATTTATGAAACGTTCATTCGTCCTGGCCGTTGTGTTAATCATCATTGCCACTACTTCGGCCGCCCTCGATTTTGAAATCACCGCCCAGGGCGGTGTCGGTTATTCAATCGTTGATATTCCAAAATCAACAGGATGGAATGAAAGTGACTTCAACGATTGGAGTGAACTGAACTTCCGCCTCAATGCCCAGGGTACCTGGGGCTTCGGAGATTTTCGCGCCGGGGCCGAACTGGGATACTCCTGGCTCTACTACTATGACGTAACAGTTCCTCCC
>DAOVYP010000046.1 GCA_030635565.1 Spirochaeta sp.
CTTCGCCGAGACGATCCCGGGCAATCCTGTCGATCTTGGAAAGTTCTCTGACAAGATTGGCTCTATTATGCATCCTGCCGGCCGTATCTGCGATAATGATTTTATCTCCCTGACTCACGGCGGAATTGACCGCATCATAGATGACGGCTCCGGGATCTGAGCCATGATCCTGTTTCACAACCCGTGCACCGACACGCTTGCCATGTATCTCAAGCTGTTCGATGGCCGCAGCACGGAAGGTATCTCCGGCGGCCAGAACGATTTTTTCGGAACCATCATGGCGGAAGCGATGGGCCATCTTCGCGATCGTCGTCGTCTTGCCCACTCCGTTGACGCCGAGAATCAGGTACAATGTCAGTTTATCAGGGTCCGGAGTCAGATCGGCGATTTTCAGGGAAGGCCTGATGATATCCTTGAGACCCGCCACCAGATCGTCTCTGGTCCAGTCACTGGAGCTGCCGTCACGAAATTCCCGCAATTCGTCCACCAACTCTACGGCGGCCGCGGCACCGAAGTCCGCCTCAACAAGCAGATCTTCCAGACTCTCATAAAACTCATCTCCGGCTCCGCCGCCGCGAAACAGAAGATCCTTAATGCGGCGGCCGAAGTCCTTTACTGATCTTCCGGCGCCCTTTTCCTGCTTTTTCCTTCTACCGAACATATCGCCGGTATCCTATGGCAAGAGAGGCGGTTCGGGAACCCCCGGAAGTCAGTCGGAAAGTTCCTCAGCAGCCTTGAGAAAGCGGGAGAGTTTGAAAAAAACGTTGATGAGCAGACCGACATTGATCGCAACACTGCCCCACATGAGCCCGTAAGTCAGGTTATATGCATTATACGCAAATTCCTGTTCGCTTACGTTTCCGGCATCCCGGGCGGCGAAAAACATGTTGACGTAATTCTGGGAGACACCCATGAGTATGATTGTGGGCGCCAGGGAAAAGGAAAACCAGGCGATTGAGTTGTACATCCTTTTCCTGGCAGTCGCCAACTCCACCGCCGGATCAACCAGAATATAGTCCAGAGGAATGGTCAGCCGCTCGGCATCGGGATACAGGGGAATGGTCCGTGTTCTGTATCCCTCCTTTTCCACCGTAATAGACATGACACGATCCGGTAGATTGACCGACAGCGGAGCTCTCCCGATCCATATATTACCGAGTCTCACCGAAGCCCCTGTTGGAATAGTTCTTACGAGAATCTGCGGCTGTACTGTTTCCTCAAGTATCACGTCAATCACCCTGATTCCACTCGGTGCCAAAACTTCATGAATAATCTGAGGAGCATGACCCGCAGCCGTTATCTCCAGCAGTACCTCTCCGGGATACAGGGTGGAATCCGACCAGAAACCAACACCGACGCTTCTACCGTTATATGAAATAACGGCATCTGAAGGGTCACTCTGTACAGTCAGGGAAGACCAGGGCCTCCCGAGAATAACTCGTCTGGCTGCAGCGCCGGCTTCAATGGATATCTCCTCAAACTCACTCTCACTACCTGCTCCTTCCCAGAGAACTTCTTCGCCTGCCGGGCCGAATGCTGAGATACTGATTCCGAAATAGTCCCCGACCCGAACGATACTCCCGGTAATCAGGACATCCAGACCGGCACTTCTTCGAAAGGTCTCGGGAGATGCACCTTCGGTATCCCAGATATCTCCCCCTTCAGGCGGTACGGGATATTTAACCGGAATGTCATCGGGAGCGGCCACAAGATGCGGGGGATAATTCAGCCAATGCGTCAGGGCGGCATGTTCCTCTCTGATCCTTATATCACGATCATTCCGTGATGAGGGATCGGCATTGAGATCGAACAGTAATTCATCCCTGCCTGAGTACAGATCGTTCAGTGTGGAATAAGACTGTAATTCTTTCTTATCCAGTAAATCTCCGGCAAGCAGGGTTTTTTCGGCATCGGTCAGCTCATGAAGTTCGACACCGGCAAGCTCATCACGGATCAGGCGGGGAAGCAGTGCAGCGGCTGAAACCAGATAGGATTCGGCATGTTCCACAGTAAAAACGGCAACACCAACCAGCCATTCGGCTTTATCAATTTCAGGTAGCGGATAATCATCTCCATCCGCCGCGGAAGCTGTCGAAAGAGATGTAAAAAAAACGAGAAATACAATCAACAACCACCTGTAAAGCAGGTAGTTTGTGGGTTGCGCCCCCATAGGGGGCTTACGGTGGTGCAAGAGCCGCCGAACTTCGGAGATAGGATCCACGTCAAAACCTTTCCCTTTACCGACACCAAAGGAGGCGGCTTCTGCTTCAGTGATGCAAAAATGCAAATGAAAGGTGTGAAAGGTTTCATACCTCATTCAGTTCACCGGCTTTCCTTACAGCCGAAAGCAGACGCTCTTTTCGAAAAGGTTTCACCACATAATCGGCGGCACCAAGACGAATGGCTTCGAGGATCCTCTCCTGATCTCCCAGGGACGAGCACATGACGATACGGGAATGTGGATCATCATCCCGAATCCGCTTCAAGGCTTCGAGTCCGTCCATCCTGGGCATGGATATATCCATAAGGGTAAGATCGGGTTTCCATGCACGGCGAAGCAACAGGGCCTGCCGGCCGTCTGCGGCTTCGGCAACGATTTCGTGCCCGCCGGTTTCGAGTATGTCCCGAATCAGGGTTCGCATGAATTCAAGGTCGTCGACGACCAGGATTCTCATCCGCTCTAACCACCCACCCGCCAGCGCAGATACGACTCGATGAACGGATCAAGCTCTCCGTCCATCACTGCCTGGATATTCCCCGTTTCATGGCGGGTCCTCAGGTCTTTTACCATTGTATATGGATGAAAGACGTAAGATCTGATCTGACTTCCCCAGCCGATATCTTTCTTTTCAGCAGCATTGGATGCCCGTTCTTCATCCTGTTTCTGGTGGTAAAATTCGTAAAGCCTGGATTTAAGCACCTTCATTGCCGTCGCTTTATTCTTGAGCTGGCTTCTTTCATTCTGGCACTGGACGACGATACCGGACTCCAGATGGGTCATTCGTACCGCGCTAGAGGTTTTATTGACATGCTGACCTCCGGCACCTGACGCCCGGTAAGTGTCCAACCTGATATCCTCAGGCTTGATTTCGACTTCGATGTCATCTTCGAAAACCGGGGAAACATACACCGATGCGAAAGACGTATGACGCCGTCCGGCGGAATCAAAAGGACTGATCCTCACCAGGCGATGAATTCCGCCCTCACCTTTCATGAGTCCGTGAGCGAAGTCCCCGTCAATCTGTAAGTCAACCGACTTGATGCCGCCTTCAGCTTCCTGCATGTCCAGCAGAGTCATCTTGAATCCCCGATGTTCAACCCAACGGCCGTACATTCTGTACAGCATTGCGGCCCAGTCGCAGGACTCTGTTCCGCCGGCTCCTGAATGAATCGTGACAAAGGCTGACGCTGAATCCGTCGCCTCCCCGAGTAATTGCAGAGTTTTCAGCTTTTCATATGTTTCGAAAACGGATTGAATCGCCTCGGAAACTTCACTCTCCATCCCTTCATCGCCGGCCTCGTCGGCCAGAGCATAGAGTACCTGGACATCTTCAAATTCACCGATAAGAGACTCCCACGGCTGATAACGGGATTTGATTCGTTTAATCTTCGCCATGGTTTTCTCGGCCGCTTCATGATTGTCCCAGAAACCAGGTTGGGCCGTTGAGTTCTCAAGTTGCTCGACTTCCTTCTTCATTCCGGAGGAGTCAAAGACGCCTCCATGTATCAAGGATATCTTTTTCGAGGGATTTCACCTTCGGGTTCAGATCGTTCAGCATATCGTATCCTCCAGAGATGCCGCTTCAGTCATTTTCAGGCTCCCGGATTATAACCCGGCGCCATCGTTTCTCGTTCAGAGATGTAATCGCCACCGTGCCGTCAACGGGATACTGATAAAAACGAATTGAATCGTAGAAATCCGTAGCCCGATCCATATCTATCTTCAGCCGACTGAGCCTTTTATCATCCATGGATGTTGATTCGAAGACACCTTTCTGCATCTGCCGGAAACCATATCGGAAAAGCAAACCGGTCACCACTTTGAGACTGTCTTCGTTTCCAAGATCGAGAACAACGGAGACGAACATAGTCCTACCCTATCGACGCTTCCCCCCCGGCGTCAAGGGAAGACATCCGCCGGACCAGGGGGTGAGATCGGAACGATTCAAACGCTTCAACCAACGGAGACTGGAATCGGATGCAAGTGCTGTCTGCATCCCGAGCGGCCAATTCCAGATTCATAGCCGCCATGAAAAGCCTCTGGGCACCCACCGCACCGGCTGAGCCTTTTGCCTTATGAGCGAGTCGTGCCGCATCATGCCAATGCCTGTTTTTGAGTGCCAGATCGATTTCATCCAGCAGGGCAGGAATATCTTCCAGTGTGAATCGAATCACCGCAACAAGAAGATTACGGTCTCCCGCCGTCCGTTCGAGCGCATCAAGTTCATCAAAATCTTTCACTATTTACCTTTTTTTTTTATCATAAGCGGAGCGGAAATCATCCCAGGCCTGTTCCTGCTGCTTTATCGAGTAATTCTTCTTTTTATTTCCTGACTGTTTCCGTTTTCTCACAGCAGAATCCATAATTCCCTCGCCCCCGGGCATTCCGGCCCGATAAGGCCTGACTGGAACTGAAATCGAACCCGGTCCTGTACCCGGGGAATTAATCTTTGAATGGAGATCATAACTGGTGGGAGGATCCATCGTGTGGAGATAACTGTCATAGCGACCGAAAAGACGTAACAGAACACGGCGCAGCCAGCTGAGGCGGCGGAAAGCCTCCTCAAACATGGGCTGAGGCGGGAGATCGAACAGCTTGTCAGGATTCTTGAATCGGATCGAACCACTCTCGAAATATCTTTCAAGGATGGTTTTCACCCTTTCCATATCGGTAATTTTCAATACCTTTGTAGCATAGTGAATGGTGCCCTCGGATACGATTCGCGGTTTTGCAAGGAGATCTGAAAGAACCTGGAACTCGGCGGTCAGACGTTCCCGGATATCTTCCCTAAAGCTTTCCATACCTGTAAATGCCGTGAATTTATCCTTGTTGTTGGTCCTGAATATTCTTTCGATCATGTTCAGGTAGAATTCTCTCAGTTCCATCGATGCGATTTTGTGTCGTGATTTGAACAGGGGGTACAGATGATCCCTGTACAGATAATCCTCACCGACATTGATGACTGCCGGCAGTCCCGTTCGGCCCGTCGGCTTCATATAATGAGTGATGAACATCTCCCTGAGATCCGGCCATTTATCCTTGTAAGGCTCGAATTGATCGTCAAATTCATCAGGGGTCATCAGGAAGTTTTCCTTACGTGACAGTTGAGCGAGAATTTCCTGAATCATATCCCGTTTCTCCGCCTCCTGTTCCCTTCTCTGCTCGGCTTCATCCAGTTCATTCCTGGTGAAAATTTTAAGTATTTTGGCGGCAATGAAAATTTCGGGGGTAATATTACCCCTTTTGGCCAACAGATCTTCCCGGTTGATGATAATTGCGTCCGCAAGCTTGTTCCAGAACAGATTATCATTCTTGGCCAGAGATTTCCGGAGACTGCTGACCACGGTTCCCAACAGCCTGGCCAGAACCGGCTGCATCGGACTATCTGCAAGATTGGCACTTATCTTGAATCGTGAAACTTCCACCATCACCGACAATACCGCAGGTGTCACGATCAGCGTTTTACCGTCCAGGTCAGGAAGGGCATACATGACCAGATCATCTATATGATTTTGAATAAAGGTGCCCGATATCTCGGCCAGGGAAAGAGGCTGGAGGACATCATCGGGGAATTCCCCGCGCTTTTTGACACTGGCTACTGTAGGGAATTCATTTCGGTCGGAGATACGGCAGGCCTGCCAGCGGTTCTCCACCAGCCAGTACCAGAATCGGGGTGAGTCCCGGTCCGTCAGAATAATCCGGTCTTTTTCAAGTTGTCCATCCCGAACCGTGTTGGAGATTAGACCGCAATTCCCCCTCTCCAGGTGTGTCATGAGGGTGTGCAGCACGGCATTGGCATCGAGGTATTCATGGCCGGCTTTGGTAAAGAACTTGCTGTAAGGCATGTCCGGCTCCCACATGTCGCAGAGCCGGCTGAATAAAGCCCGATGTTCTTCTCTGAAATGACCGAGCTGCGACAGGAATTCATCACGTCCGACACGGTCCTTACGGAAATAAGCAGGCATTTCAGGCTGGTTTCGGGGAGGAAGCTTTCCGGCTCTGTCAGCACTCATTCATCATTCCCCCTATCCCGTTTTTTCTGATCCTTCCGGGCCTTCCATTTCGGAATTGCATCCAGCAGTGTTCGCAGGATAATCATCAGACCGAGAAAAAACATAAAAGAGATCAGCACATTTTTCACAATCCAATGATAGCCCCATCGTCCACTTAAAAACAACGTCACCGGTTAACGGCTGTGTGAGAACTCCCAGCAGCGATGGGCCCCGGACCTCCGGAAAAAGTCCGGATCTGTGGTTTCCCGGGTTATTTCCCGGACCGAAAACCGCTTGTTAAGTTCTCCATCGAGTCTGAAGCGGCGAAAATTCTCTGCAAACAGCAGGGTACCATCCTGATTCAGATGTTTCATGGCCAGTTTAATTAACGGTGCATGATGGTCCTGGACAGACCAGTCCATGCGGCCTGCTCCATTCGAATATGTCGGTGGATCTATGAATATGAGATCGAATTTCTCATCATGTTTTTTCAGAAACTCAAAAGCATCCGACCTGACATAGGAACAAGACGAAGTCTCTAATCTGTTCAGTTTCATGTTGTCCCGTGCCCAATTGAGGTACGTGTTGGACACGTCGACACTCACGGTTAACGTTGCGCCTCCGGCTGCGGCCATTACCGAAGCCGTACCTGTATAAGCGAACAGGTTCAAAAAGCGCCCTCTTCCAATTCTGTCCCTGATTATTGCCCGTGTGGGTCTATGGTCCATAAATATACCGGTATCGAGATAATCGATGAAATTAACATAAAATTTCATACCGTTCTCCCGGATGATGAACCGGTCCCTGCTGTCCCCCATCCTGGAATATGGACGAACCCCACGCTGACGGGTTTTGATATACAGATCTTCATCCCGGCATCCGGTAACCTCTTTGAGAACCGACAGCAGTGTATTCAGGCGGCTGCGGGTTTTCTCCGGCGGAATTTTGCCGGGAGCGGCAAACTCCTGTACATGGAGCCATCGGCCTTCATACCAGTCAACCGCCGCATTGAACTCAGGCATGTCGGCGTCCCAGATTCTGTATGATGACACTCCGGTTTTCTCAGACCAGGATTTCATGGCATCGATATTCCTCTGAAGGCTTGTTTTAAGGGAAGCTGCTTTGGGGTCCAATGATGTTACTGACTCGGGAACACTTTTTGGTACAGTTTTTACCGGTACACCGGTTTTTGATGCACCGGTTTTCGGCGCTCCAAGCCTGTCATATAAAGCCAGTACAAGATCCATCCCGCCACTGACGGTGTGATGGTATTCCTCAGCACGGAGGCAGGTGACCGAGGCTGTTTTCCTGTCGGGTGCCAGAAGCGCCAATCGCCAACCACTCTCCAGGGTCCGGAATAAGGAACCGAGGGATTTGTACACCGGCAGTGGATCAGTCGGGATTCTCACTCCATAAGGCGGATCGGCACAGACAAGGCCCATATTGCCCGCCGGCCAGAAAGACGGACGCCCCTGAGTAATGTCGTGGCGCTCCAAACGGACGACATTGTTGAGTCCCGCCCTCCGCAGATTAGACCTGGCAACCCGTAGTGCGGTTTCATTAATATCAAATCCAGCCAGAAGCGGCATCCTCTCCAGGCTCCCGCCATATCGGATGGAGGCATCATTTCTGATTTTTCTCCAGAGATTATCATCGTGGAGGCTCAATCCCTCGAATCCCCAGATTTTCCGGTGAATACCCGGTGGTGCATCTATCGCCATCATGGCTGCTTCTATAAGGAGCGTTCCACTGCCGCAGACAGGGTCGACAAAACCACCCCCGTCCTGCGCGATCCGGGGCCACCCGGCGATGGCCAGTATCGCAGCGGCGGTGGTTTCCCTCAGCACCGCATCGGTACGTTCAAGTCGATACCCCCGCTCATGAAGGGGCTGCCCCGACCAGTTGAGATAAATGACGGCTTGTCGGCCATCCCATCGCGCTTCGATACGAATATCCGGTGTTTTTCTTTCGACAAACGGACGGGAACCCGACTTTTCCATAAAACGATCCACGATCGCATCTTTGAGTTTGAGGGTGGCATACCTGGGATCTTTATCCCGGGGTACACCGGTCACACGGCATGAAATGCTCATTGAGGGAGAAAAGAGTTCCTCCCAGGGATGGTTCAAGGCCAGGCGGTAAAGTTCGTCTTCATTTCCGGCCTTGTCCGAAAAGAGTTCAAGAAGCAGGCGCGATGCGGTTCTCAGTTCCAGGCAGGCCTTATATGAAAGGTTCAAATCACCTTCGAATCCCACCCCCCGGGATGCCGGTACAACTGAACCGGCATGGAGTTTTTTCAATTCCCCGGTTAACACATCTTCGGCTCCGGGGGGGCACGGTACGAAAAACTTCAATTACTTCTCCAGGTAGAACTCCACACGACGGTTACGCCAGCGTTCCTCGAGGTCGCCGTGGGGAACAATGGGCTTGTCACCGCCAATACCTACGGCCTGAAGCCTGTTCGCCGCGATTCTCCGGTCGATCAGCTCATCAACCACGGTTTGTGCCCGGGATTCGGATAGTGGAACAAGGATGTTCCTCTGCTCCCTTTCTGCGGCTGCGGGATTGGCCCAGTTCAGGCTGACCGCATGCCCCTCCACCACGATGCGGTAGCTGCCGTACTTCTGCATGATTTCCGCGAGACGGTTAAGAACCTGCCTGTTTTTCTCGCCCTCTTCACCTTTCATCGTCAACTGGGGGGAGCTCGGCTGGAAGGTGATGTTGTTAATCAGTATCTTCAGCCTGTTGCCCTCCCTGATGACAAGCACATCCACCGCAATCTGCCCTTCCTCGACGGAGGTATGACCGAGAACGTCTGTTACCGTCAGGACAAAGGGATAATCTTCAGCGGACTGGACAAGATCGCCCTGACCGCTTCTTCCATCCCAGATAATACGCTCAGAGGGTCTGCCGCGTCCCGAGAAGGTAATAAACTCCTTGCCTCTCGGATCGTAGATTTTCAGACTCCATTCACTGATTCTGGACCGGTCTTCAACCGTCAGACCGATGACAACTTCATCATCAACATTATCTCCATCGGGACTGAAAGGCTGAGGCTGCAGTCTGACTGTGACATCAGGAGGACTGCCGTCGGAAACGAAAGGACGGGATTCCGCCCTGGGCCGGGATCCTTTGTGGTAGCTGACAGTCAGAACTCCCGTGAAGATACCCTCAACCGGCCTTCCGTTTCTATCGGTACCGTTCCAGGAAAATCCATCCGGTACCGAACCGGAACCGGTTTCAGTGAGAACCACCCGGCCGTCCTCATCTTTAATGGAGAATGTCCATGAGGCAATCCCATCCGAGTTCGGAACGACGGCGGCAAAAGACTGCATACGATCGGGATCGGTTTCACCGGCCTTGATATATCCTTCACTCGCAGTGAGATAAACCGGCGTCGGTGCAGTATCAATCCTGATGCCCCGTACCGTAACTTGAGTTTCATTCCCGGCCTCATCAACTCCGATCACGTTGTAAGAATAATCACCGTCGGTGAGGGGATTGCCCGAATCATCGGTACCGTCCCAATCAAATGGTTCAAGTACTCCGGTCCAGAGTTTGCTTATCACCTCGTTGCCTGCACCATCGGTAATGGTTCCCTTGAATGCAACTTCATCCGAGGAGCTCTGGGTCACCGTGATCGTCTCTCTCTCTCCGTCTCCGTCAGGACTGAAGAGCCTTACATCAATCGATACTTCGATGAAAGGCGGTATTGTATCGATGATAAACGCGGCGGTGGTCGCTTCGGCCACATCGCCTTTGACATATTGCACTTTCAACCCGGTCCGATACTCCCCATCAGGAGAAGCCGATCCGGATGCAGTACGGCCGTTCCATTCCACACTGTCCAAAGGGGCACCGCTGCCGTTCCAGCTGCGGATTTCCCTGTTTGAGGAATCCACAACTGACAGAATCCAACTGCCGACCGGAGAATCCGTCCTGGCGTTCATGAAGAATGTCACCGTATCTTTCACACCGTTACCGGTAGGACCGAAAACATCCAGAGAAGCGGTTACCGATGCTTCGACGGAACTGGTATCAACATTTACGGCAATCGGAGAGGAAACGCCTACGTTACCTGCCCGGTCAACGGCTTCCAGGGTATACGTGAAGGTTCCATCGGGCACAAGTCGCCCCTCGGCATCACGTCCGTCCCAAACAAGGGAGCCTTCAGCAAATTC
>DAOVYP010000188.1 GCA_030635565.1 Spirochaeta sp.
CAAAGCCGGCCAATCTTCCTGCTCGAGATATGAGAACAGACTCCAGTTACGGATAAAATAGAAATCCAGTGCTCCAATCATAAGAACGAACACCAGGAGCAGAAGCCACATATTGCCCCAGAACAATGTTGCCGAGTTCTTTTCCAGGATAAAAAAAGAGGCCGTAGATATCAGAACCAGGGCCAGAAGCACAACAATATTAAAGAGCCAGAAAATGGACTTAAATCTCATGGATAAATACCCCTATAATGGAGTTGAGTCTAGTCGAGCGGGAGAAGGGGGTCAACAAAGCGATGTCGGCAAAGAAACGGATACCTCTGGATGATTTGAAAACGGATACTTATTATGATGCACCTCTCTGGCTGGACGAAGAGTTCCTGCTGCTTTCCAACGATGCACCGGTGACCGAAGACCTGTTAAAAAATCTCAAATCCTGGGGCTATAAGGGCGTATGGACCGAGGGGTCTCTCATCTCCGGCAGCTCTGCCGCAAAAGCATCTGCGGAATCCGTGTCCGGTGCCGTACTAAACAATGACGCCAAGGAAGCCGAAGGCCGACGGATAGCACGGAAGTTTTTCGAGAATATTGCGAATTTCACCATGAAGGTTTATGACACATTCAATCGTGATGGTCATCTGGATATGACATCCATAACCGAACAGGTGAAAAGCGTTATACAGATGATTAAGGATTATCGATCCTATATGCTCCGCCTCCCGGATCTGAAAGCCGACGGCATCGATTATCTTTATACCCATTCCGCCCGCACCATCATCATCTCCCTTACAATCGGAGAGTCTCTCAAACTTCCCAATTTCCGTCTTATAGAACTTGGTATTGCCGCCATGCTCCACGAAGTCGGCATGATGAAGATACCGAAACAGGTTTTCGACAAATCAGCGTCTCTCACGGAACAAGAGAAAAAACTGATATCAACTCATCCGATGCAGGGACTGAAAATGCTTCAGGAATACTCCAGAGAAAACGCCAATCCATTGGCTCAGAACATACTCATGGGTGTCTGGCAGCATCATGAAAGATCTAACGGCTCAGGATATCCTCAGGGACTCAGCGGCGAATCCATTACTATTTTCGGAAAAATTATTGCTGTAGCCTGTTCCTATGACGCTCAGATCTCCAAACGTCCATACAGGGATGGATTTGACGGCTTCGCCGCCATGCTGACGATGCTCAAGGATATGCGCACCCTTTATGACGAGAAAGTCATATCCGCCCTGCTCAATTCCATATCAATATATCCGCTGGGAAATTACGTCCGTATGAAAAGCGGCGCCATCGGCATCGTCGTCGATATCGGAGACGATCCGAGATACCCGGTAGTTAAGCTTCACCTGGATGAAAATCTGCATATGTACAAAGAACAACCGATCATCAAAACCCATGATGATGATGATGGACTTTCAGTTACGGGAGTTCTGAATGATCAGGAAGTTCAGGATCTCATTAACAGGGATCTATTGCCGAGGTAATTTCCGAACTGATCCTGCTTGACTGCCGGCCTATGCGTTGATAAGTTTGCTTCCCGATGTCACGCAAACGATACAGTAAACAAGTAGATGGGATACTCAGAAAAATCGGTCTTCATGGGCATCCCAGGGATGCATCAATCATGGAGAAGCTCACCGGAGCCGTTGTGCATCCGGCACAAATCGCAGATTCCACTCACCTCAGCGATGACGATGCTCTGAAAATTTCCGCAAGAGCTGTACTGGAAGATTTTGAAGCAGTGACGAACGGCATGAAACGTCCCGACTCTGATGATGAATCGACAGTCGATAATCAATCGGATCCCATGTCTTCATGGCGTATCCTGATTAATGCGATTGCCGCATTCTATCAAAACGACATCACAGCCATGAAAATTCTGGTTCGTTCATTCCCCTGTAATAGTCCTGCTGCCGTGCTCAGGAACGTATTTGAGATTCTCGCTGGAAAGCCGACGAATCCGGATGCAGCAGACCGATTTGCGAATAGCCTCCTGGTTCGGCGTAAAGAGTTATCCGACGGCCTGGACCTCCTCGAAGAAGCGGCCTTATACTCCGAACAGCTCCGGAATGAAATCAGCCGTTATCTCCCGGCACTGGCTCAGGAAAGTATTGAAGGATCCAAACGTCTGTACTACTGGGCCATGGAACACCTGGCGGAAGATGAGCCGCTGACAGAGCTTGATGAACTATCGGTCTCAGTGCCGGGAGCCGGAGAAGCTTCGAGGATTTGCGCATTGGCCTCGATTCGATACGATCCCGACAGGGCACTTCTGGCCTGGATGCGCAGCCTTCATTCGGTTATCACAGAAAGAAGCATTACCTCTTCGGAAGCCACAGCAAGACTGATGATTGCCGGTGAACTCATGGAATCGGCAAAGCGAAATGAGCTGCTGACCGGGGAAATTATTTCAAGTGTCGCGGCGTCATTAAAGTCATCGTACACTATGATGGAAACCCTGCTTCCGGCACTTCCGCCGGTGCCGACTGACCCGGAAGACCTTTATAACTGGCTGATTCAGGCCGGGAAAGCAGACCTGCCGGTCAACAAGCTGGTGAAACAGCGAAAAAGAAAGGTTAAAACACGGGAACTTTTCCTGTTCGATGAGGTTTCATCATGACACTGGATGACATTCTTGATTTCCCTTACGATCCATGGATTCTCCTGGGAGTCACCCGGGAAACCGACGACAAGGCTGTTGAAGCGGCCTGGAAACGAGCCGGATCACCGAAATCCGGTATCCTGTCGGAGGCCTATGAAATGCTTCGGGATGAACCGTCTCGCCTGCGTACAATCCTTCTTAACCCGCGCCCCTATGCTAGAGCCACCGATGCCGAAAGCGCAATGAAAAAACATCCCGTTTATGTCGGTCCGGGAGCCTGGTATGAAGCGATTGCACGACGATCCCGGCCATAAGCTACAATAGAAGTATAGACCCTCAGGAGACTATATGGGCAATCAATTGAAGATAAGAATCCTACCCGGAAATAATATCATCAGCGTTCCGCGGGGTACCCGCGTCACCGAACTGATAAAAGAGGTACCCCCGGACAGGGGACTTCCGATAGTTGCGGTGAAAATCTGCAATAGTTACGCATCCCTGATGGACAGCGTTACAGTGGACTGTAATCTCGAGCCGGTAAGCCTCGGCAGCACCGCCGGAGTAAGGATATACCGGAACTCCCTGGTATATCTGTTTCAGCTGGCTTCCAGGACGATATTCCCGGATCGGAGGGTCGTGATAGGGCATTCCCTGGGGCATGGATTCTTTCACCGTTTCCGTGATGGAGGTCCACAGGCCAACGAAAATGACGCCGATTCATTCGAAGAGACTATGAGAACATTGGTAACCCGGGATCTGGAAATTATTCCGGATGAGATATCCTGGGATGTTGCCGTTGACTGCTTCAGAAGCCGCTTGTTTCCTTCCACGTCCCAGCTGATTGAAGAACTCAATGAACCCCGGGTCGGTATATGGCGCTGCGATCACTTCATCACCCTGCGCCACAGCCCCCTGGTTCCCCGAACCGGAATACTGAAAACATTTTCCGTTGAATCTTACCGTGAAGGATTTCTCCTGCGATACCCTCCCTCACAGACACCGGATGAACTTGGAGAAAAGGATGATGAACCCAAGCTGTTCTCGGTATATGAAGAACACAAAAAATGGGGTGAAATCCTCGGTGTTTCAAATGTCGCACAGCTGAACGATCTCGCCCGGAACAGGGCCCAGGCCAGAGAATTTATTCAGACCGCCGAGGCCCTGCACGACCGGAAAATCGCTGAGTACGCCGGTCTTATTATATCGAAACGAGACCGGGTTAAAGCCGTGATGATCGCCGGCCCCTCATCTTCCGGGAAAACCACATTTACAAAAAAACTGGCTCTGAGTCTGAAATCGGCAGGACTGAAACCCCAGCTGATCAGCCTTGACGACTATTACAGGGAACGAACGGACGTCCCGCTGAATGAAGATGGAAAACCTGATTTTGAAGTTCTTGAGGCCCTGGACGTCGATCTGTTCAACAGGAATCTTGAGAATCTTTTTGCAGGAAAAGAGACCGAGATCCCCATCTTTGATTTTAAAAAAGTCGGCGGGCGACTGGAAAAGGGACGAAAAATCAGTCTCGACGATGAAGGGATTCTTCTGTTCGAAGGCATTCACGGCCTGAATCCCGATCTCACTCCCGGAATGGACAGGGATAAAGCGTTTCGGATCTATATTTCGGCTCTGACACAGCTCAATCTGGACGACCATGACAGGATTCCCACAACGGACAACCGGCTTGTTCGGCGAATCGTCAGAGATCACCAATTCCGGAACTATCCGGCGATTGACACTCTAAAAATTTGGCCGTCGGTCCGCCGTGGTGAGGAAAAGCATATTTTCCCCTATCAGGGATCGGCTGATGTGATGTTCAATTCCGCCCTGGATTACGAGCTGGCGATACTGAAAGTTTTCGCCGAGCCGCTGCTTCGGACCGTCAGTCCCGTTGAAGAGGAATACGGGGAAGCCCGGCGATTGATGGCTTTTCTGAGGAATTTTTCTCCGTTCCCCGTTGAAGAGGTACCGGAACTGTCCATTATCAGGGAGTTCATTGGACGCAGCGGTTTTCGCTACTGAGGAGAAGCAAGTCGGGAACGGATTTTATCGGCTTCATCATCACGACCGGCTTCACGGTAAAGTTTTTCGGCTTCCCTGAGGGCACGGTTTGCCATGTCGGTCTGTTCCGGGTAGAGATAGGGTACGGCCAGATAGGCTTCGGCGGCTTCATCGAGCTTGCCTTCATCCGCATAGCTGCGGGCCATACCTTCCTGTGCTTCGGCTCCTATCCTTCCGGGTATGTCACGGATAAGAACTTCGTAGAGCTGTCGGGAACGGCCTTGTCGGCCGTCAAGGCGATATCTGTGAGCAGTCAGGAGCAGGGCTTCAGCCCGATCGGCCGGGGGAAGAGATTCATCTTCGGCGATGGTTTCCAGGAGCTCCCGCGATTCGGAAGGAATGCCCAGAACACGGGCCCAGGCCAGAATGACAGGAGAGCTGAGTTTCGGGTTATCCGGTGCCGCTTCCATAATCTGTGCCATGGCTTCAGCCGCCAGATCGGGATCGCCTGCATCCTTCAAGGTCTCCGACCATGATCGGGCGGCGGCGGCGGCTCCGGGATTCTGAGGCCGGCTGATAATCCATTTTCCGTACCGTTCGGCTGAATCCCCGGCGTTACCGCCTTCACGGGCCGCCAATGCGGCTCTCAACTCGGCACGAACGGCAATATCCGAGTCAGGGTAGTCGGCTCTGCAGCGATCGTA
>DAOVYP010000366.1 GCA_030635565.1 Spirochaeta sp.
CGGGGGCTGATGCATTTTGTAACGTTCGTCAGACGCGTACCCGCAGGATTATCCTGTCCGAGAATATAGGAGACCAGCGGGTGCATCCCTGCCGTGGTGAAAAGGACAGTCGGGTCGTTCTCGGGAATCAGGGATTTACCTGAAATTTCAGCGTGGCCATGGGCCACGAAAAAGTCTATGTACTTATGGCGTAGTTCATTGGCAGTCATTTGCGTATCGTATCGATGGATAGGGTGTTGTTCAAGATAAATATTGGATGAAGCTCCCTCGGTCCTGGCTGTGACTTCGTCATCCTGCGGGCTTTGTTGTGTTCAGTAACGGAAGCTCAAGACAACAAGGCGTTGCACGGCGAGGCGGCTTCCGCTCCAGTGAACACCGCCGTTGTACCGCCATCATCACGTATCGATTGGGGGATCTTTCAACTTGTGTGCCAATTGCGATATGGGCGGTTATACTACCTCAAGAAATATGGAAGAAAACATGCAACTGGAAATAAAAACCATTTCTCTAACGCTACCCTGCAGGTTGGGCAGCGTAAACTGCTACTTGATAGAATGCGACAACGGCCACATCCTGATAGACACGGGGGGGGCAAACAGACGCAGCGAACTTGAGATAGAACTTGAAAGCGCGGGCTGCAAGCCAGGCAATCTCAGGCTCATCGTTTTAACACATGGGGATTTTGACCACATCGGCAACGCCGCATTTCTTAGAGAGAAATTTGATACAAAGATCGCCATGCACAAAGACGATTCCGGAATGGCTGAACGCGGAGATATGTTCTGGAACAGAAAAACAAGTAGGACCTTAATCAGAATAATCGCTCCAACCCTCTTCAGATTTCGCAAATCAGACAGGTTTGAACCTGATTTTTACATCGTGGACGGATACGCTCTCTCTGAATATGGATTCGATGCCACAGTTCACACGATTCCAGGGCATTCCAAAGGCTCCATAGGAATCCTGACAGCCAGTGGCAACCTGCTTTGTGGCGATTTGTTCGAGAACACAGACAAACCAGTTCTCAATTCCATTATGGACGATTTGGATGCAGTGAATGCCAGTGTCGAAAAACTGAGGAGCCTTGCTGTCAACACAGTCTACCCCGGGCATGGAAAGCCATTCCCGATGGAGCAGTTCATGAAGAGTAACCGATAACTTGTCAACTGCCTTATCGGATGCTTCACAAGCGAATCATGGAAAATCGCTTTTGTGTAATAAGCGCCGTGTCATAAGAATTGGGCGGACCAACAAACAGATGAAACTGGCCCATCAAGTTTCTCAGTTGTTGATCCTGGCAAATTCCCAATGATGCTGAAACACTATTGACCTGACGATATACAGATACGAAAACTAAGTTTGAGCCTGGCCGTACCCTCAGCACGGCCAGAGAAAAAAGTTATTCAGGAGAAACGCAAATGTCTCAATACGTAATTGTTTATCTCGGCGGCGATCCACCATCCAGTCCGGAAGAAGGTCAACAGCATATGTCGAAATATATGGATTGGTTATCTTCATTGGGCGACTCGGCTGTCAGTCCTGCTAATCCGCTTACAGATACGAGAACAGTTAACTCTGATGGTACTGTTACCTCCGGAGGTAAAACGGCAATGTCTGGTTACACGATAATTGAAGCGGATACTATGGACGCGGTACTGTCGATTGCAAAGACCTGCCCATTTCTTGATACTGGCGGTTCTCTTGAGGTGTCGGAGTTAATGGATATGCCAAGCTGACCTTCGGCCACCCGACCAGGCCCCCTGGCTTTGCGTCGATTTTCAAATGAGAGAAGGAAAAAGTTCCTGCTCATTTCTCTCGTGAAATTTTCTATACCGCGGCTGCTTCGCCATGGCCGGGCGTACTCGGGAAAGCCTCAGATCAGATCCGCTTCCTCACGGATAATCAGGTAAGTACCGGCCTCCTCACCAATACGGAGCTTCTCCAGAAACTCCTTAACGGCGGCATCGGCTTCCGATCGTGGAACCGGTCCTGACAGATCACCTTCATCAGCAACCAGCAGTCGGCGCCGGGAACTTAACGAGTCATTGATGCGCTCACGGATTTCAGGCGGCTGGCCCTTGAGAAGAAGAGCGATTTCTTTTTCTCCCAGTTCAAGAAGGATGTTCTGAAGATCCCTGTCCCTCAGATGGAGGACGGTATCCATGGTATAGAGTTTTTCCTTCACCTGTTCGGCCAGAGAAGGATCGGCCACTTCCAGATTATCAAGGAGGCGACGCTCGTCGGATAAATCCATGTAACGCAGGATATCAGCCAGTGCGGATCGACCGTCCAGTTCTTCACTATCGTCTTTACCGATGAGGCGGAGTTTCTCCTGCAGGGCCGATTCGACGGTTCCGATAACTTCAGTGGATACTCTTTCGGTCCGGGCCATACGAAGCACAATGGATGCCCGTTCATCATCCGGCATGGATTCCAGGAGCCGGGAGGCCAGAGAGGGATCGATATACGCCATCACCAGGGATAGAGTAATCGGGTTTTCTTTTCGGAGAAGATTCATCAGCTGAATAAATGTGAGATCATCCAGAAAAGCGAAAGGCCCGGGGACGGCTTCGGGGACGGCCCTGGATACTATTTCAGCCGCCTTTTCTTCGCCGAAGGCGGCAATCAGGATATCCCTGGCCGCATCAACACCACCGCGGACACGGCGCACTTCCATCTTGTCGAAGCGGTCACCGAACTCATCCAGCAGGGCCCGGGCTTCCACAGCGTCGACCCGCTTTGTGGAAGCGATCTGACCTGCAATTTTCTCCGCTTCCTCAGGTTTGAGTTCGGCCATCACCCGGGCGGCCTCGTCGGTTCCCAGGAGCAGCATCAGCCGTGCGGCTTTACCACCGCTTGAATCTTTTGTTTCACCGGTGACTTTTAGAAACCCCCCGGCTGTGGGAGTTGCCCGGGATTTATCGGTTTTTGGGGCTTTCCCGGTTTTTTGAGGTTTTTGCTTTTTTATGACTTCGGGCTTTTTTCCCGTGTCTTTTTCTATGGAGGATGCGGTTTTATACAAATCGATTCCGGACTTGATTTTACCCATAACATCATCCTACTCCCGGCTTTATTTACGGTCAACTTCCAGTTCTCGTGTCAATGGCCCCTGCGGCCGATAATGGGAGAGATGAAAATAACGGCAATCCCGGTATTTCTGCTTCTCCTGGTCACACATAATCTCTGTTCCAGGGATTCGAATCTCCATGAACCCTTCGTGTCTCACCTGAGTGCCGAACTCAACGGCCCTGAGGTAATTCTGAACTGGCGGGACGCACCGGATTAATCGGAAGTGGTATATGAAATTCATCGGTGTGTAGGAGTTATTACG
>DAOVYP010000264.1 GCA_030635565.1 Spirochaeta sp.
AAATACTGGGTACCTGGGTATTCTCCCCTATATTGACGGCAGTATTCGCATTCTGCATGTATTTTGTCGTCAAGTTTTTCCTCCGTAAGATCCGGATTCATCTCATTCATCTTGATTTCACCACACGGTTCCTTCTCCTGGCTGCCGGGGCCTTTGGATCATATACCCTCGGCGCCAACAATATTGCCAACGTCATGGGCGTATTTATTCCGAGTTCAGTTTTTCAGGACGTTTCTATTGCCGGTTTAATAAATCTTTCCGGTGTTCAACAACTCTTCGCCATAGGTGGTGTCGCCATTGCCGTCGGAGTGTTCACATATTCCAAGCGGGTGATGATGACAGTCGGTACGGAAATCTACCGATTAAATCCCATCACCGCCTTCATCGTCGTACTCTCAAGTTCCATTGTGCTTTTCCTCTTCGCTTCCCAGGGTTTGAAAGACCTGCTTATGTCAAATGGGCTTCCATCATTTCCCCTGGTACCGGTATCCAGTTCCCAATCCATCGTTGGAGGCGTCATCGGAATCGGTATTGCAAAGGGAGGGCGAAACATCAACTTCGGTATCCTCGGACGCATCAGCATGGGATGGTTGATGACACCTCTCATATCTGCTCTAATAGCATTCATTACTTTGTTTATCGTTCAGAACGTATTCAACCAAGTTGTCTTCTAAAATAAGGAAATACAAGTGGAACTGAACCTCCTGAAAGGTCAAGTGGACAATATCCTGGTCATGGGCAAGAGCGGTGCCGGCAAACAACCAAGGATCGATGTTTTCATCCAGGAATTCGGCCTGGAACAGCTCTCTACAGGCGATATCTTCCGCAGCTGTCTCAAAGCTTTCGACAAAATCGAATATCCGGGTAACGTCGATGATTTCTACGATACCTGGGCCAAGGAATTCATTCCCGACAAAGCGATAAAACAGCTCATCAAATCCTATTTGGGAAATCATTCCTTCGACGAAGTCCTGATGGGAATAAGGGCAAAGTATTACGTGACCAACGGCCTCTTCGTCCCGGACTCAGTCACAAACGATCTCTTTTTGTCATCGTTCAAAAATAAGAAGTACCGGGGTGTCGTCCTCGACGGCTATCCAAGGACCGTCGAACAGGCGAAGTTCCTGGTCTCTGTGTTGGAGAAAAAGAACAGGCGTATAGACGCCATCGTACTCGTTGATAATGACGATGAAACCATCCTTAACCGGGTTACCGGTCGCAGGGTTTGTCCGAACTGCCGGAAGGTGTTCCATATGGAATACAAGCCCCTTAAAGACGGTAAATACTGCACAAATTGTGGAACCGAGGCAACGACACGTATAGATGATAAAAGGGAAAGCGTACTCACGAGATTGAATGAGTATCGAGTAAAAACCCAGCCTGCGATCGAATACCTGGTTTCCTGCGGAATACCATTAATCGTCGTACCAGGCAATCTGCCTGTACTCAGCGACGAGGCCGTAAAAAGCAGCGTGATGGATGCAATCACCAATTACCAGGATGTTCCATTCAAGTTTGTACAGTGATGAACCGGTGCACCATAAGAAAGCCCGGCGATGATTGCCGGGCTTCTCTTCGACTATGTCATTCCGATTGAACGCTTTGCGGCTTTCAGATAGTTGACGTTCTCACGCTTGTCAATCTCAAGCGCCTCCATCGTCTTCTTCCCCCCGGCATAATCCACGCTTTCACAGCAGGCCGTTTCAATTTTGGATCCGTTGAACAGAATTTCACCGTATTCGCAGATAATACCATCGACAGAAAAACCATATCGCTTCTTTTCTACACTTACCGCGGCCAGGTCGGGATGATTCTCGACAATCGCCATGAACTCTTCAATAGTATATGTATCCTGATCCAATGAAATCTCTACAAGCATATTTTCCAGGATTGTCGCGACATCCTTTTTGCTTACCGGAAATTCGAATTTTCCACGTGGCTGGAATATCTCATATCCATCTTCGGTATCTCCGACTTTCGTCTTGATATCAAGAAGACCGTCTCTCACCTTGACGTTGGCTTCGTTGGTTTTTCTGGACAGAAAATACGTCTCACTCGAAGTCCTGATTTTAAAAAGCGTCGCTTTGGCCTTCCACATAGCAGCAGTGACCTCATCAATGAGACCCTGGCCGAAAACCCGGAATTCAGCCCGGGGTACGATTTTTGCCGCGTCATCCGCATTTGTCGCCTGATTCTTAGAAAATGTATCCGCCATGAGATTTCTCCTTGATTGTGAACAGTTTCAGCTATTTTGATTTTCCGGCAGAATCATCTTTTTGTACAATCAATTATCTTTATCACATTTATTTGAAATCCTAATTGACAGCACTGGAATGGATGCAATTTCTGAATTCCTGCTTCCGATAATCGATGAATAAGGTGAGCCGCCTCACATATTCACATGCTCAAATCATCACCCTTGGACACCTTGTTGAAGATGAGCAGGGAAATCACCGTCAGAAGGGCCAGGATGGTCGAGAGGGCCGCGGCGATGCCGTAGTTCCCCCGGATAATCTGAGTGTAAATCTCCACCGTCAAGGTCTTCGTCCGGCCGACATAGAGCAGGATAGCCGTCGAAAGTTCGCTGATCATGGTCACCCAACTCAGGATGGCTCCGGAGATGAGACCGGCGGCCATCATGGGCATGGTGATTTTGTAGAAGGCTTTGAACTTGGAGCTGCCCAGGCTCAGGGCCGCCTCCTCCACATTCATCGGAATCTGCTGGAGCACGGCCACACTGGAACGGATGGTGTACGGCAGTCTCCGGAGTACCAGCCCGATCACCATGATAATCATAGTTCCGCTGAGCAGGATCGGCGGCTTGATGAAGGCTATGAGCAAAGTGATACCCACAACCGAGCCGGGGATGATGTAAGGCACCATGGATACCGTGTCGGCTATACCGGTGAGGATGTTACGCCGACGAACGGTTATGTAAGCAATAAGGGCGGCGAATATCACAATCACCACCAGGGAAATACCCGGGATGATGAGTGTGTTGGAGATGGATCGGCCCACCCTGTCGAATGCGTTGATGAAGTTCCCGAAGGAGTACCCCGGAACGAATACCGTGCCGTTCACTTTCCTGAAGGCGGTGTAGATGATGTACACCTGGGGCATGATGGAGAGGCCGATAAGACTATAGGAATAGGCGTGAATCAGAATCCGGGTGAGGCCCCTGGCCTCTACCGGGCGGATCTTGTTCATCGAGTTCATCGTGAATGTCTTCCGGGTGGACAGGTATCGCTGAACCAGGAAGATGAGGGTGGTGATGACGATGGCGATGATGGAAATCGCCGCGGCGAAGCCGTCATCTCCGCCGAGCTCACTGATGAATTCGTTAAAGATGGTGACCGGGAAAGTCCGGAAACCCTCACCGATGAGCATGGGAGTTCCGAAGTCCGCCAGGGCGCGCATGAACACCAATAGGCCACCGGCAAACAGCGTCGGTCCGATGAGGGGAACGATGATAACAAAGAAACGCTTCATTCCCGAACAGCCGAGATTTTCGCTGGCCTCAAGAAGGGAATTGTCTACATTCTTCAGCGCTCCGGAGACATAAAGGAAAATCAGGGGGTAGAGCTGCAGGGTAAGCACCACCAGTATCCCCGCGAAACCATAGATGCTCGGAATATGTATCCCCAGGGCATTACGGAAGAACGTCGTGATGACTCCACTGCGTCCCAGAAGGAGTATCCAGGAATAAGCACCGATGAACGGCGCCGACATGGACGAGAGGATAATGAGAATGCGCAGGAGTGACTTCCCCCGTATATTGTAACGGGTGAAGATGTAGGCCAGCGGTGTCCCCAGCATCACCGTGAGGATGGTGACACCGAAGGTCACTTTAAAGCTGTTCAGCAGCGTGTTGAAATAATACGGTTTGCCGAAGAATTTGATAAAATATGACAGGGTGAATTTTCCGGTCTCCTTGTCCACTACGGCCTGCATCAACAGATTAAACAGGGGGTAGACGAGGAAGATGCCGTAAAGGGCCAGGACCATCAGGGTCACCAGGCTCCACATGTCAAACCGCCTGCCGGCAATCGGGTTACGACTCATGGATAAGATTCCTGCTCCCGTCCTGTGAGAAGACATTAATCTTCTCAGGCTTAAGTGTCAGCCGAACTTCATCTCCGGTCTTGAAGGGGCTGTCCATCACCGATTCATGGATAATCTCGACATTCTGACCGCCGGGAAGTTTCACATGGTAATGGGTGTTGAGTCCCAGGAACACTTCATCGGTGATCCGGCACTTGATACCCCGGGTTTTTTCAGCCGGTGAGACGGCAGACATCTGGAAATCTTC
>DAOVYP010000445.1 GCA_030635565.1 Spirochaeta sp.
GACTCATGCCGAACGGACAAATCTCTTTGACAGGGCCGCCGATGTCATCGTCAGCCTGGCCGAGCGGTACTATAACGGAGACGATGACACTGTCCTGCCGCGCAGCATCGCCACCAAAGAGGCTTTTGAGAATGCCATGACCCTCGACATCGCCATGGGAGGGTCTACCAACACAATTCTGCACATCCTGGCCATCGCCCTGTCCGGCGAAGTGGATTTCACCCTTGCTGATATTGACCGGCTCAGCCGGAAAGTTCCCTGCCTCTGCAAAGTGGCTCCAAGCTCCAATAAATATCATATGGAGGATGTCCACCGTGCCGGCGGTATCATCGGAATCCTGGGCGAGCTGGGCCGCGGAAATATGATGAACATGTCGGTGGGCCGTATCGATGCCGAAAATTTAACCGCGGCCCTCGGAGAGTGGGACATCGCCGGAGACTCACCAACTGATGCGGCAAAACAACTGTATCTGGCCGCCCCCGGAGGAGTTCGAACCCTGAAATTGGGTGGGCAGGCCAATCGCTACAAAGAATCCGACCTGGACCGGGAATCAGGATGTATTCGAAACGTTGCCAACGCCTACTCCGCCGACGGCGGACTCGCGGTCCTTTTCGGTAACCTGGCCCCGGACGGCGCTGTGGTGAAAACAGCCGGTGTTGATGATTCCAATCTCACCTTTTCCGGACCCGCAAGGGTATTTGATTCACAGGATGCCTCGGTGGAAGCCATTCTCGAGGGAAAAATCGTTGCCGGCGATGTCGTAGTTATTCGTTATGAGGGCCCTAAAGGGGGGCCGGGCATGCAGGAGATGCTCTACCCCACCAGCTACCTCAAATCCATGAAACTCGGCAAGGCCTGCGCTCTGCTCACAGACGGCCGTTTCTCCGGGGGAACCTCGGGTCTCTCTATCGGCCATGCATCGCCTGAAGCCGCAGCCGGCGGCGGAATCGGTCTGATACGGGACGGTGATATCGTTGATATCGATATCCCGAACCGGAAACTTGATGTCCGCCTCGATGATTCCGAAATTCGACGCCGCCGTGAGGCCGAAGAAGCGAAGGGAGCCGGGGCCTGGAAACCTGAACGTGAGCGCAGAGTCTCCGACGCCCTGAAAGCCTACGCCCACATGGCCGCCAGTGCGGATAAAGGTGCGGTCAGGATACTGCCGGAATAGGAAAAAATGAACATATAGCTTATACTTGAGATGTGAAGACACGCAATACTCTGGCCTTCAGAGTTTTCATGATGATACTCGTTACCGGTATCTTCCCTTTAGTTGTCATCACCCTGGTATCGGGAATTATTGTAGGCCCGCTCTTTACCGATCTCGACGAGCGGTCCGTGATATCGGAAATGGACCAGCTCCTGGATCTCATCGAGGGAACGCTCAATAACGAAAAGATTTACGTCAGAAGCATAGCCGCCTATCTTGTTCCGGTTGCGTCAGGGATGCAGAAGACCGACTTTCCAGTCATCATGGACGTATACTCGATTGATTTCCTTTCTGTATCTACCGACGGCAGTTTCGACGGGAAATCCTGCTGGCTCAGGACCGAAACGGGTATAGGTGAAATTACAGATACCAAACGTTTTCTGGACTCCGTAATGGAAGGTCCTTATGCTCCCGGACGACTCAGTCCATGGGGATTCATATCCGTGGGGGAGAAATCCGATCTATATATGCTCACTGCTTCCTCCGGGGATGCCGACACGGAGATCGTCATCATCGGTCACAAAATCAGTACCATACTTGAAGATTATCTGAATCAATACCCCGATATACGAATCAAAACCGTTTCGGCTCCCGCAGACCATGGACAAAAAACGGTATCGTCGTTTTACCTTGACGATAACGTCGTTTTTGATCCCATCACACCGGCAACTTCAAGTTTCAGCAGCACCGAAGGCGGGATTCTAACCTCCATTGTCGTTTCGGCACCCTATCTGAAAAACGGATTGCTCATAAAACTCGAACAGCCGTCTGCAATCGGGGAAGCCGGAACGATCAGACTGATCCGGACCCTGGCCGTAGTAGCCGCGCTGTTACTCGCTCAGATTGTGCTTGTAACGTTATGGGTCCGTTTCCAAATATCCCGGCCGTTGGAAATCCTGATTAATGGAATCGATTCATGGGACGGCCTGAGATTTCCGGACTTCGGCAATCTGAAAACACGGAGCGATGAAATCGGCAAACTGGCCGGAACATTCATACACATGTCGGGAGAAATCCGTTCGAAGACCCGTTCGCTGGAAGAACAGGCGGTCCGTGACGGTCTGACGGGCCTTTTCAACCGGAGACGTTTTGACGAAACCCTGCAGAATGAGTGGGAACGTCATCGCCGTGACGGGAACTCATTGGCCCTGATCATGGCAGACGTCGATTTCTTCAAGCTCTACAATGATTCCTACGGCCACCAGGAGGGGGATGATTGCCTGAGACTGGTTGCCCAGGCATGTGGAAGAAACGTGCATCGGCCCGGAGATCTGCCGTTCCGTTATGGAGGTGAGGAATTCGCCTTGATCCTTGCGGATACAAATCTCGATGGGGCTGTCGGCGTTGCAGAGAGTATACGCAAAGGTGTGGAAGAGTTGAAACTGGTCAATGAAGACAGTCCTGTCGGAGGATTAGTAACCCTGAGTCTCGGAGTGGCTGTTTCCGACCCCGACGTTGAAATATCAAGAGACAATCTGGTTCGGACTGACGAC
>DAOVYP010000171.1 GCA_030635565.1 Spirochaeta sp.
CCCGGGCCAGAGCTCCCTGTCGAGTCCTGCCATCGGATTCAAAACCGACTTCCTCGACAATAATGATGGCTTTCGGCTCGTCTTCAGCAATCAAAAGAGCTGCCGACGACATGAACAGAATTACGGTTATTGAGATAAATATGAACAACTGCCTGCGGTTTGACAAATCTCTCATTCTATTAACTATTTTACCGGAATTTCTCCTGATATACGGCATTCCCCGATGAATCGTATTTAAATTATCTCTTTAACTTGAATCAGGAAAACCTGATCATTATATTCATCCTAACATTTTTACAAGAGGTATATGACATGACTAAAACCAAATGGCTTCTTATCGGGCTGGCCCTCGGAGCCGTTCTGTTCACATCCTGCGCAGGAGTCAATTTTGAATACAGCAATCTCGCATATTTAAACCAGAAGTTATCCGAACTGCCACCCGAACTTCTGAGCTCTAAAATCGTCCAGAATGAAAAAGGGGAGAGATTGGTGGATCCGGCGTTAACAGTCGGTGAGTTCCTCGTGTACATGATGGCATCCGAGCCCCTGGAACGGTATTCCTGGTTTACACTCAACGTCGTTGCCAAGGAAGAAGGCAGTGTCATCACCATCAAGAAGTACACCCGGGGCAACCTGGTGCTGGTAAACACATTGCATCTCACCTATCAGAATGGATCTGTCGAATCCAGGGTCGATAAAATAGTATGGGATGACCGTAGATTCGGTGAAAAACAGGAACTGGTAACTCCTGAAGAAAAACTTGGATACTCCCTTCTCGTCCTCACACTATTTGCTGTTCAGTAATTACCATATCCCGGCGGCTCAATCGAGCCGCCGGTCATTTCTTGTTTCAATCCAATGAACGCGGGTGGTTTGTGTGTCGACACGGTTCGGATTAGGATTGTACTCATGAAAAACTTCGGTTCGATTCTCAAGGCGGCTATCATCATTCTCACGATTATGGTGATTTCAGGCTGTTCCTCCACACCCTCGACACCTGATGTTCCGGTAACATCGATTGAACCGGAAAATCTCATTCACGGCATCAACAAACTGGTATCTGAAATCGCCACAAAAACCGTATCCCTTCTATCGGATGATATCCCGAGAACCATGGCGGTCTACTACTTCACGGTTGACGGTAGGAAAAGCAATATCAGTGATTACCTGATAACCGGACTGACAACGGAAATCGCCAACCTCGCCGGCGATGGAATCACAATGGTCAGCAGACAGGGGCTGGATCGGGTGATGTCCGAGCAGTCCCTGATGGTTTCCGATCTGGTATCCGAAGAGACTCAAGTTGATATCGGAGAACTGTTGGGAGCCGATGTCATCCTGATCGGATACATCGTTCCCCTTGAAGATTTTGACAAGGTGAATATTCAGATTATCGAAGTGGAAACCGGCACGGTACTTGGCGGCTTCTTTCTCGATTACGAACTGGAAGCGGGATTTACACGTGACAGTGCGAATAAGACGATTACGGTACAGGGCGCTGCCGTCGAGATAGCCGGGGTTACAACTGTCAGGACGATATACGAGAACTTCGACGCTGCGGTTCTCAGCCTGAGTCCGTCTCATTACGAAGAATACTGGGGAGAGCGGATCATCTATGCATCGGCCGGAACCGGCACCGCTGATGAAGGATACGGATATCTGAAATTCGAAGCTGAGTTTGATTCGGTTGACATACTGAATGACTGGAACGACAGTGATCTGAATTTCTACCTCATATATAAAACCGAATGGGATGCCGAAGATATGGACGGTGTCACCTTCAGCATTTACCCGGAAGGATTCACCCAGTTGTCTGCATTCGTTCAACAGACCAGGGCCGACGGCGAGCAGATTACCCGGATGGCACCCATGACATTAAATCCCGATGAGTGGACGAATCTGCAGATTCCTTTCGATTCATTTATGGACATTTCAAGTCTGGGGGATCTCGATTTTAACAAACCGATCACAATCGGATTCGCCGTACCCTTCCTGGATAATTTTCACGCCGGACATTTCAGGAACGATGTGTTTCTTGACAGCCGGCTCCGGGTCGACGAACTGGGACTTTTCAAGCTCAACGAACCCGACCCTGAGGGCCTCATCGAAGCCTTTGAAGACGAGGTGACCAGGGCACCCGGAATTTTCCGTATCGGCGGCTCCTATCTTTACATGGATTATTCGGAATCCGATGCCGGGGTATTAAAAATAAACGAAGGGGTGGGTTCCGAAGTTCTCCGTTTAACACTCGTTGACGACGGTCCTGCCGGACGATTCCTGAGACTGTCCGGCAGAATGGAAATCAACGATGCAATCCAGAAGTTCCTGGACGATGAACAGGATCTCTACGTTATATACAGCCTGTTCACCGGAGTGGACTGGGACGGTTTCAAGTCCATCTCCATGCTTATCAGGTCGGAAACTTTTGAAGGCTGTTACGTGGAAATTGTCGGTACCGATACAGAACAGTATTACAGTTCCGATTTCAGTCTGAACTCAAGCTGGACCCATATCAGCAAGCCGTTTTCATCCATCGGTACAGACGGGGGCAGCATGGCCGATTTCCCCCTGAAAACCGACGATGTTCGTATGCAATTCATCTTTGCCATTCCGCAAAATACCATTCGCAGGGCACAGAGAAGCGGGGTACTGGAGTTTTCCATCGATCTGGATCAGATAATGCTTCTGTAGAAGAACTCAGCGTATTCTTGAAGCAGCCCGGATTCTGTAATACTGACCTATCATTACCGCAGCGAGTATCATTCCCCAGATGGCTCTGGTGATGAACGCATTCACTTGCAGCAGATTGAGACCACTGGAAATGATCTGCAGAATAACAAGGGCCAGTACCAGTCCGGTTACCTTACCGAATCAGCCATACACGTTCGTTCCGCCCAGAATCGCCGCCAGTATTGTGACGAGAAGGTATGATTCACCGTAATCCGACTTTGCCGAGTTAAAACGCGAAATCATCACTATCGCCGCCGTTGCAGAGAGTAAACCGGATATTACATAGCTTTTCATCAGTACTTTCGGCACGTTTACCGCGGAGTAACGAGTTGCGGTTTCATTGGTTCCGAGCATATAGACTTCGAGTCCGTAAGGTGTACGCTTCATGGCAATACCGACGGCAGCGGCAATTAAAGCAAATATTATCATGGGAAATGGTATTCCCAGTACTTTCCCGTTTCCAATGAATTGGAATGCCGGTGGAAAACCCGAAATAACATACCCTTTCGTAATCAGGATATTCACTCCGTTAAGGAGGGTCATCATACCGAGGGTGGCAAGTATCGGCGAAACACCGACGTATGCAACAAGAGCACCATTCGCAAGTCCGACAACGATCCCTGCCGCCAGCCCGACAAGAATAACCAGCAGCACAATACCCGAGCCTGTACCGGTGAAGGTTTCAGGCGGGGCCAGACGATTGAGTACGAGTGCCATCAGGATTCCCGAGAGATTTGCCGATGCTATGAGGGACAGATTAATCCCTCCAGTGAGCATAATCACCATCATTCCCAACGAAAGAAGTCCGAGTTCCGGAAGCTGAAATGCCATGGACTGCAGGTTATAGATTCGGAAGAATCGCAGGGGGTTGAGTACCCCCATGAGCAGCAATACAATCAGGATAATAATGGACAGCATGGCGAATTCGTTCTGTATCCAGTTGATTCGTTTTTTCAGTTCCACAGTCAGGCTTCCTCCACCGCAATTGCCCGTTGCATTTTTTTCTTCTGCCGCAGTGCGCTGGCACTGACACTTAAAAGTATTACTAATCCGATAACGACATCATACCAATATGATGGAACCCTCATCAGTGTAAGACCGTTGCTCAATATGGCCAGCAGCATTACCCCCAGGACTGTTCCCGTAATGGTTCCTGTCCCGCCGGATATACTTGCACCCCCGATGATGACTGCTGCGATAACATTCAGTTCTTTACCCACGATGCTGTTCGGAGCAACAGTCTGTACCAGAAGTGCCTGAACAACTCCGGCAATTCCCGCAGTGAAACCTATAAACGCATAAACGAACATCTGGACACGGAAAATATTGATTCCCGCCCGTTGAGCCGGGCTTTTATCGAATCCGCAGCCGCCGACAGCATAGAGGCTGCGGCCGAGAACCGTGAAACGTAAAATAAATGCAGCAATGACGATTACGGCTATCCAGATAACCGTGATTATGGATAGGCCGTAAGGAATTCCGTTGGCATTGAGCAGGGTCAACACGCGAATCTCAGCAAATCGTGCAAACCATTCCGGCAAATTGTATATCCATCGGCCGCCTGAGAAAACGATCAACAAACCGTAAAAGACATTCAGAGTACCTATGGTAACAATGATGGTAGGTATGTTGAAAAAATAGATAAACATGGCATTTAACAAACCAAGAAGTATTCCGATGAAAATTGAAATCGTAAAAGCAAGGACGATATTGCCAGTGTATTTGGTAATAATAACGGCCATGATATACTGACCCACCGTTGCAACTGCGGTAAATGAGATATCAATGCCTCCGGAAATCAGTACCACCAGCACACCGATAGACATAATCCCGATGAAGGAATAGCTCTTCAGAATATCAAAGAGGTTTTCGAGAGTCAGAAAGTTCTGATTAATAGCTGTAATAACGATTGTCAGAAGGATGATTGCGAGAAATATGTAAGATTCATGTTTTTGGAGAAGTCGCTTCACAATACACCCCTTATAACGCGATCCGTTCGATCGCTTGCTGTATATCCGCCGGAGTAGTAATTGTGACATCGTACTGCTCCCGAAACCTTCCGCGATGCATCAAAAAAACCCGGTTGCAGTTCCCATGAACCTCCTGAACCTCATCCGATATGATAATCACACCCACACCGGCTGATGCAAGCTCGCGAAGAAAAGAGTGAATGGCGCTTTTCGCTGCGACATCGATACCAACCGTCGGACCGTCGAGTATCAGAACTTTGGGGTTTGAAGCCATCCATTTTGCCAGTACAACTCGCTGTTGATTCCCTCCCGACAGAGTCCGTACCGGTGAATTCGTATCGGGAATCTTGATTCCCAGCTGTTTGACCCACTTGTCGATATTATCCTGAAATCTCTCACGGTCAATCATTCTGAATTTGTCCGTCAGCTTTCGGATCGTGGTTATAATGATATTCCGACCTACTGATTGAGGCATTACAAGCCCCTGAACGAGACGGTTCTCCGGTACATAAGCAATCCCCGCCTGAACCGATTCATAAGCTGAACGGAGCTTCAATTTTTTCCCTTCCAGCAATACTTCACCGCTGTCCGGCGGGTTCAACCCGAACAGGGTCAAAGCCAATTCCGTACGGCCTGAACCGAGAAGGCCTGTTATTCCGATTATTTCACCGGGATAGAGCTTGAAGCTTATGTCGACGAAATTGTTCTTCCTGGATAAATTTCTGACTTCAAGGAGCGGTTCGTCGTCCGGCCGTTGATAGACATACGGCTTATACTCAAGTTTCTGGCCTGTCATGAGAAAAGAGAGTTTGGAGTCATCCAACTCATCCGCCTTGTATGTTCCAACCTTCTTCCCATCTCGCAGTACCGTTACACGCTCGGCGATTTCAAAAACCTCACCAAGTTTGTGACTGACGAA
>DAOVYP010000447.1 GCA_030635565.1 Spirochaeta sp.
AGCTCTTCATGAGCTGAGTCAACATCAATGACAATATTGCTGATAAAATAAATATTGATATCCAGATACGGAGAATATCATGAAAACCATTGTATGCTTCGGAGATTCCAACACATGGGGGTATAACCCCGTCACTCAGGAGCGGTATGAATATGAAGTGCGTTGGACCACCGTCCTTCAGCGCGAACTGGGAGATGAATTTCTGGTAATTCCTGAGGGTTTGAACGGCCGGACTACCGTCTGGGAAGACCCGATTGAATTGCACAAGAACGGCGCCGCCTACCTTCCCCCCTGCCTGGAAAGCCACAAGCCCGTGGATCTGATTGTCATCATGCTGGGTACCAACGATCTCAAACAGCGCTTCTCACTACCTGCCGGGGACATCGCGAAAGGTGTCGGAGTGCTGGTGGATATTGTTAAAAGGAGCAATTTCGGTCCAGAAGGCGTCGATCCGGGTGTGCTCGTCCTGATTCCTCCTGAAGTCCGCCGGCTCACGGATTTCGCTGAGATGTTTGCCAATTCTCGGGAGAAGTCACTGAGATTTCCCGCCGCATTCGGTGCCATGGCCGAAGAGAAGGGTGTTCCCTGCCTGGAAATCGACCGGGAAGTCAGGTTCAGCGCCGCCGACGGGATTCATTTCGAGACCGATCAGTTGGGGAAACTCGGGGTTTTAGTGGCGGAAGAGGTGAGACGCCTGGTATAAACACAATAAATCCCGGTAAGATCGCAATTTTTTCCAAGTGCTGCTGTGATGAACCGATTGTATCATTTCTTATTCGATATCCCGGAGGAGAAATTTCATGATTCATCTCAAGGAACAATATCAGGATCACGATCGAAACGTAGATGAACGTATGAAAGCCGTTCTTGAATTCAGGAACAAAAAGGCCGAAATCTGTATAAGTGACGTCAATTACTGGACATTCGGTGAATTGCAGGAACTCATTCCGGAGGATTATTACACTAACCCGGCCAGTTCCATGGACTATCAGATCAAGAAGATAAAGTATCACATGTCGGAGTTTTCCGATGACTTGTACCAACCCTTCCTTCATCCCTGGTTCGGCACCGGGGTATTGGCATCGGCCTTTGACGTCCCTCTGCTGTTCAACTACAAGTCTGATCCTGCCGCAGATCTGGTCCAAATCGATGACATCTCCTACATCGATAAACTGGAACTGCCTGTACCTGGAGAATCCGGAGGCATGAAACTCGTCCGGGAATCGATGGACTACTATAAGGCAAATTGCGATCTGACGGTTGGGCTCACCGACTGCCAGGGCCCTCTGGCTACCGCTTTCCAAGTGGTCGGATATGAGAAATTCTGTTACTGGGTATACGACGACCCTAAACGCATTCATCTGCTCATGGAGAAGATAACCCAGGCTCTCATCAACTGGGTGTATTACCAGAAAGAGAGGGCCGGTACGCCGAAGGACGGGGCCTGTTACTGTCTGGGAGTCAAAACACCTGACGGATACGGCGGCGTTTGGCTCGCCGATGACGACTCAGTGATTGTCAGCGGTGAGATGTATGCCGAATTCGTAAAACCCTACAATGAGAAAATTCTCCAGGAATTCGGTGGAGGCGTTATACACTACTGCGGGGATTCAAGCCAGAACGTCGAGAATTATGCGAATACCAAAGGTATTTTCGCACTTCACAACATGCACATGGATAATATGAAGGCGGCCCGTCTGGCCCGGGAAACCGCGGCGAAGAAAGGTATCGCATACATGGCTGGAGATTTTGTGCCTGCCGATCATCGATACAAGGATTACTACAACGATCTCATCGAGGCCATGGGCGGTCCGGAGGGGCTCATCATATGCCCCTATGTCGCACCTGCGGTGGCTCTGGACGCCGGGAAGTACGAATCAAGCCATCGTGACGGACCAGCACTGGCCAGGGATGTGCACCGGATACTCCGGGATATAACAGGATAAATCGCATGCCCAAAGATCCGTCTACAGAACAGACAGCCGCTGGTCTGATGACCACCATGGGTGTCGATTCGAACCTTAATTTCTCCAGTGAGGATATTATTCTGCTTCGGGAATTGGCCCGGAAAGTCCAAGAGATTTCCGAACGGCCGGAGGAGGCTGAGAAAGCCCGTCTCTGGACAGCCCTCAACGACTTGCACAGCGAACGCCCCCTGGTTTTCATCGACCCTGAGAATGGATGGAATGAGATTATTACCCAGAACCGGATTATATCGGCGAATCCCCTGGCCCGGGTCTGGGAAATGCAGCTTCGCAAAGAAATCTACTGGGCGGAAGGTATGAAGGATGACAAGGCAATCCAGCCTTTCTTCGACGTCCCCTACAACTATAGAGATACCGGGTGGGGACTCATGGAGACGGTTCTGCGGTCGGAAGAGGAGGATGGTGCTTTCAAGTACGATTCTCCCATCAAGGATTATACCGAAGACTTCGGGAATCTGAGATTCCCGGAAATCATCATCGATCAGGACAAAACCGATTCGATTCTGGAGCTGGCTCATACGATTTTCGACGGAATACTGGAAGTACGTCTCAGAGGAGTCTGGTGGTGGTCCCTGGGGATGACCTGGGATTTCATCAAACTCAGGGGCCTGGAGAACCTGATGCTGGATATGTACGACCATCCCGACGGGGTTCATTCCCTGATGGGTTTTCTGAGGGATG
>DAOVYP010000072.1 GCA_030635565.1 Spirochaeta sp.
CGGTACCGCCGTATTTGCGGCTGATACTGGTATCCGCCTGTTCGAAACTGGAAAAGATTGTATCAATCTTCTCCTCCGGAATCCCGATACCCGTATCGATTACAGAGAAGCTGAGGCGGGGGATGCCGTCCGAACCGTTTTCATGGCTGATATTGAGGGTAATGTTTCCCTTTTCAGTGAACTTGACCGCATTGGAGAGAAGATTGGAAAGAATCTGCCTGAGCCTCATGGGGTCTCCGAGAAACCATCGGGGTACGTCATCTTCGGTTTCCCTGGAATACCCGAGCCCTTTCTCACCAATCTTTTTCTTCAGTGAAACTTCGGCCTCATCCAGAACCTGGTGGAGATCAAAGAGAATGCTCTCCAGACTGATTTTATTGGCTTCCAGGCGGGAAAAATCGAGTAATTGATTAATGAGAACCATCAGTCGATCCGATTCGTCCAGGATTTTCCTGGCGAAATCCCGGCTCCTGCCGCCACATTGTTCCAGAAGTATTTCGGCGAAACCGATAACACCGTTCAGAGGTGTCCGGATCTCATGGGACATGGTGGCCAGAAAACGGCTTTTCGCCTCATTGGCCTCCTCTGCCCCGGCCTTGGCCTGCCGCAGACGGTCCATGGATTCAACCTGATCAGTAATATCCTTCACCGCGCCTTCGATGTATTTTCCCTCCTCGGTGTACCGTACAGAGAACTGTGCCCAGAACTCCGTCCCGTCCCGCCGCTGTGCCCTGGACGAAAAAGAGTATGGGGTTCCATCGGTGAGTTGTGGAGGGTCGGGCATCGTTTCAAAGAAATTGTAAGTTTCCTTGTCGGCGTTCACATGGAGTATCAGAGCTTCCACCGAGTCGAATCCGAATGTCTGGGCCGCTTCATGGTTGGCATCGGTGAGCAGCCGCTTTGCGACATCACCACGAAACAGGCCGACCAGCGCGTTTTCAAACATGGACTGAAAGCGCTTCTCCGCCTCCTCTTTCTGGTCTTCCAGCAGAAACAGCTCTTTCTGAATCAGACGGCGTTCAGATTCGCGGATATCTTCATCGGGATTGTTCAGCATACTTACACGCGCTTAGTTAGTGAATGTGCTCACGAATCGATTCCATGAGCCGACTGAAAGTTACCGGCTTCATCACATATTCGTCGGCACCGGTTGCCATACCCATGGCGACTTCTTCCCGCTGAGCCATGGCACTGAGCAGGACTACCGGGATTCCGCGGGTATCGTCATCGGTCTTTAAACGGCGGGCCGTTTCCAGTCCATCCAGAACGGGCATTTTCACATCCATGATGATGAGATCGGGATGATGACCTGCCAGATCGAGTACTTCCTCACCGGTACCGGCCTGGAAAACCCTGAGCCCCATACCGCTCAGCTTCTTCGCCAGGTGATGTCGGACGTATTCTTCGTCGTCTGCGATCAGTATGCTCTTTCCGTTGAAATCAGCTTGATTCATAAGGTTTCTCTATCATGATAAGAAACCCGGGACGCATTCGCCAGATATGAGAAAAAAAAAGAACAATTAAAGGCATCCGGCAGGTTCGCGAAGCGAACTTGCGTCGACAATTTGAACAAGCTCAGTTCGTCAGTGCCGCCACCGCTGCACCTATCAGGGGAGCATCATCAACCTGAACCATTTCATAATACCTGTCACAGGAGGTGAGAAATGGTCTCAAATAAGACTCCACGCGGTGCCGGAAGCGGTAATAACGGTAATACGTAGTACCGTCAATGGTAAGGCATGTCGGTGCCAGCGGGCCGCTTACGCTCTGACCCTTGAGAACCGAAGCAGCCAGATTTGCGGCGGTGAGTTTCGCGGCCCGTTCCAGGAGCGCATCGATGATGAACCAGAGCCGTCCGGCATCGGAGGCGTTTCCGGCTGCTTTCACGGCGTCAACCAGAGCGTTACCTGTCCCCGATGGGTTATGGGTGTAGTTGTCCGCATCCCTTGTGGAAATTTCACCCAGATTTTTCATCACGGTGAATGCTTCACTGCTGAAAAGCCCCATCTGACCAGCCAGAAGAACCGTTTGAGTCACAAGGAGGCCGAAATAGCGGCCTGAGAGCATTTTCTCCAGCCAGTGTGACTCGGGCATTTCTGTAAGTCCACAGAGAATTTTATCCGCTTCTCCACGGTATCGGCTGGTAAAACTCCCGGATTCACAATTGATAACCTGACTGCGGGCAGGATCCAGGCCATCGATTTTCCCGATGGCGGCATTGGATTCCACATAGCAGGTATTAGTACCGGTCCCCAGGATGAAACCCGTGTATCCGCCCCAGTCCCGTTCGGTTTGAGATGCTTTGCCTGTGAGTACCGTGGCCACGGAATCGTTGAGGAGAACCAGCTCCGGAGGGCTTGCGATGCCCCGCTCGGCTAGAGCGTCCTTGAGATCGGCGCCGATTTTCCGTCCGACAACAGTGGGCGCCAGGACTTCCTTGGTCCAGTGGAGGAGCCGGCCGTCCTTGTCGGGAAAGATTTCCGAAGGATAGGAGAAACAGAAACCGATTTTACCGCCACGGCCGATCAGGGGTTCCAGCAGGGCGGCCATGGTATCGAAAAACTCCCCGCGGCTCACCTCGAACCCTTGAGTCCCGGGCATGGGATGCTTGCTGAAATCCTCGATGACGGGCTTGCCATCGGTGGTGAATGACACCAGAGCGGCACGGATGTTTGTACCTCCCGCATCCAGAACCACCACTTTTTCATTCGTCGGGATGTCGGAAGCGACTTCCACATAGGTGGGAATCATCGCGAGAGAGGAGGGCTCTCCATTCAGACCCCGCTTCATTTCATCCATCATGTGATCGACTGTCGACTTCAGGTCGATCCCTTCGGGATGCATATCGATCTTGTTCAGGAACTGATCGACTGTTTTCTTGCCAGGATTCATCGGCCCCAGTATGCCTTCATGCTCAATACCCTTCAAGCGCTTGCTCCCGGGTGCTACCGTCAGAATGTGAGAATTATCACCTTTTTCTGTAGAAGACATGTTATGAGATGGATCAGAATGCCGGCAAACTGATACCAATCAGTACCAAAGTGCCGGCATTTTGGTACGATACTTTTATAATCGTTCCGCTGGAGTGCGGGATTGGTACATCCATAAGCCGGTCCACAATCTTCAGCAGGGAAATTCTTTCATGGAGAAAATATGAGAATCACCATCATCGCCGCCGGGAAAATCCGGGACACATGGATCAACGAGGGTATTTCCGAATACACGAAGAGACTCAAGCGTTTCGGCAAACTGGAAATTGTTGAAGTACCCGATGAGAAGGTGCCTGAAAAATATTCGGAGAAAGAGATAATCCAGGCGGTGAGCCGAGAAGGCCGGAAGATGCTCGACCGCTTGCCGTCGGACAACTGGGGAATCGCTTTGGATCCCCGGGGGGAGACTATCGGTTCGGAGGGCCTGGCAGACCTGCTATCCCGCCGGGCGGTGGCCGGGACCCATCATGTGGTGTTCGTCATCGGGGGGTCAAACGGCCTTTCAGGAGAGGTGCTGACAAAATGCCGGAAGAAAATATCCTTCGGTCCCAACATTTTCCCCCATCAGCTCTTCCGGGTGATGCTGCTGGAGCAGATTTACCGGGCCCGGAAAATTATGGCCGGGGAAACCTACCACAAGTAAGAGACTTCTGCAAAATGATTCTCTAAGACAATCAGCCGGCCTTCCCCGGCAGCTCAGGTTTACCGATTCCCTCTTTCAGGTACCTGTCCTTGTTCAAGACGTAGTGTGCCGAATTCTCAAGGCTCCTGGCGATGGTCCCTTCCTTGAGGGGTTTGACAATCTTCGCCGGTGAACCCAGAACCAGCATTCCGTCTGGTATATCCATGCTTCCGGTCACCAGGGCACCGCCTCCAATCAGACAGTTCCGGCCGATTTTTGCACCGCTCAAAATGGTGGACCCCATGCCGATCAGACTGCCGTCTCCGATGGTGCATCCGTGTATGATACAGTTATGTCCGATTGTGACTTTCTCCCCCACAACCGTGGGTGTTCCCCGGTCTGTGTGGACGGTGCAGCCATCCTGGACATTGCTGCCCCGGCCGATTGTGATGGGTTCGAGGTCTCCCCGAAGAGTCGTGTTGAACCAGATACTGACATCCTCATGCAGAACAACCGCACCGATGATTTCCGCACCGGGGGCGAGAAAAATTCGTTCTCCCTTGAATTCCGGGAGCTGTCCGTCAAATTCGTAAATCATAAGGCCATCTTACTGCAGGAGAGCCCTGAGAGTCGCCTCCGCAGCCAGATCCCCAGGGATTCTGCCGGCCCTGTCACGAATCGTCCTGTCGGCACCGGATGCCAGCAGCCGGCGAACCGCCTCTTCATCACCTGCGAACGCCGCATGGTGCAGAGCCGTTCTGCCGTTACCGTCCCTGGAATCGGGTGAAGCTCCGGCCGACAGGAGGTCAGCTACCATGCCCCAATGCCCCAGACGCGCCGCAACGAGTAAAGCCGGATACCCGCGCTCATCTTTCTCATCGGGATCCGCACCTGAGGCCAGACGGGACCGGACCAGGTATTCCTGCCCGTTGAAAACGGCTGAGAGCAGCCCCCCGGGAGTTTTCGATGACTGACGGTAGGCGAATCCCAGGGTGAGGTGGGCACCGCTGAACCTGTATGCATCATCCTCCCGGATAACCGCCAGTGCCCGTTCCTCGAAAGGACTCACCAGGGCACCAAGGAGTACGGACATTCCGGGGGGCGATGATGCGGGGCTTCGGTACACATCCTTGACGTCGCCCCTTGAGGACTGAATGCGCAAGGTGTAGCGGCCGTCAACGGGAGAAGGGGGATCCATTGTGAACTCAAAATTATAACCGCCGGTTGTAAACCGGGCGTCCCGAACATCCGGTCGAAGTGTCGATTCGAGATCGAAGGAGGCGGCAATCTCCAGCACAAGGGCGGAATACCGGTTCCAGAACGCATCGGAGGAATCAGGCCCGGACCAGACAAGAGCATCCGAATAATGCAGCACTTCGTCGGTAACCGCATCGATAACCAGAATGCGGATTTCCGGACCGCCGGCTGAAGCCTCACGGCCGATCAAGGCACCCCAGCGTCCCTCGGACGACCAACCCAGAGGGTAGAGATGGAGAGCGTGGCCGGAAAAACCCCTGGCTTGGGCCGGAGCATCGGCGAAAGCCCCGATTACGGCGTAAAAAGCGAGAATTAGAAGCGTAAAGAACCGGATGAAGCTGCTTTTCCGAAATACCATAAAGCCAGAATAGAACCGGAACCCTCAGCTGAGCAAGATGGCCGTGGGCACAGGCTCCTTGACGCCATAAGCTCCCCGGTGTAGGAAGTATCCATAATGCCTCCAATTATCCACGGCGCCATTGGAATACTCCTCGTCCTGGCCCACGGTTTGTTTCTCTTCCGGGGTCTGGCCATGAGGCGAAACGGCGGCAGTCCCGGCACCCTGGACAAAGTCGCCCGGTTCATCAGCCATTTCGGGCTTCCGGCGGTCCTGCTCACAGGTTTTCTCACCGAAAAGGCCTCTGATGGAGCGGTTCAGGCAATCCACATCGTTCTCGGCGTCCTTCCGATTGTCGCCATCATCGCCTTCACTCCGTTTCTCTCCTTCAGGAGGCACATCCCGTGGCTTCTTCCCGCCATTAACCTCGTCTTACTCACCGCTGCCGCTCTCACCGGGATATACTGATTGACATGACCTGGCTCAATGGACGTTTAGAAGCTCTCACGGGGGATATCACCACTTTCCATGCCGACGCCATCGTGAACGCCGCCAATTCAACCCTCCTCGGGGGAGGCGGTGTCGACGGAGCCATTCATCGGGCCGGCGGACCGGACATCATGGCCGAATGCCGCAAGATCAGGAATATCAGCTATCCAAGGGGTCTGCCCACCGGTGAAGCCGTCATTACAGGAGCCGGAAGGCTCCCCTGCAAATACGTGATTCACACCGTCGGTCCGGTCTGGAAGGGCGGCATGAGAGGTGAAGAATCTCTCCTGGCCGCCGCCTACAGAAACGCCCTGGAAAAAGCCGCGGAAGTCGGAGCACATACACTGGCCTACCCCGCCATCTCCACCGGGGTCTATGGCTATCCCGCCGACAAAGCGGCCAAAGTAGTCTGGAAGGTACTTTCCGCCAGGCTTCATCACCACAACCTGCCGGAGAAAATCTATCTGCTCTTCTATTCGGTTAACAACCTTTCCACCTTCCTCGATAACATGCCGCAACCCGATGTCACTTAATTATAAAGAGATTGATGCCATACTGGCCGAGCTGAACCTGGAAGGCCATTGGCTCAGAAAGGTACGTCAGCCCGATTACCGCCGGGTGATTCTCGAGTTTTCCGGTGGGGGTGACCTCTCGGCGCTCGCCCTGGTTATTGCTTCTCCATACGTCAGGATTCACCGGCTCGCCGCCGATGCGCGACTCCCCCGGGCCCTTCCCAAACCGCCCCGGTTCACCGCCGTCATAAAATCCCGCCTGACTGGTTCCCGGCTGATTTCCCTGAGCCAGATCGGTTGCGACCGCATCGTTCGTTTTACCTTTGAGAGAGGTGGTGAACCCATACATCTGGACGCCAAACTCTGGGGCAACGGTGCCAATCTCATTCTCAGCGGACCCGACGGCATCATCATCGACGCCTTCACCCGCCGTCCGAAACGAAAAGAATCACCCGGAGAGAAATGGCCCCCTGAGGGAATCGGTAAAGGGCCGCCGCCGGATCCCGAACGCTTTTTCCTGCGGGCGCTTCCGGGAGAGGGTGACTGGAACCGTCGGGTGGAACGTTATTACGGGAGACTCGAGGCCTCAGAAGACCGGGAACGGCGAGTCGGACTCTGGAAATCCCATCTGGATCGCCGGGAGGCGGCTCTGAGTGTAAAAGAGGAACGGATCAGTAAAGGGGTGGAACGCTTCGGGAATCAGCTCAAGGACGGCCATTGGGCCGACATTATCATGGCTCACCTCCATGAGTTGGATAAGGGATCCGATGTTCTCGAGGCCGATGACTGGGAGACACCCGGCAGTCTGGTCCGTATCACTCTGGATTCGAAACTCTCCCCCCGGGATAACGCCGAACGCTATTACGGACGTCAGAAACGGGCCGTGAGGGGCCTGGAGAGACTCAAAGAAGACCGGCAGGTTCTGATACAGACACGCAATCACATCAATGAGCTTCGATTGCGAATCCGTGATGGTGATATCGATACCGGGCCTTTTGACTCCGATCCGCCGGACCGTAAAGTCAGGGGCGGAGCGTCAGGAGAATCCCTGCCTGGCTACTGGATAGCGCGGCTACCCTACATCATCGTCGTCGGCCGGAATGCAAAAGAAAGTGACACCCTGCTCCGGCATTGGGCCAGGGGAAACGACCTCTGGTTCCATGCCCGGGATTATCCCGGCGGTCACGTTTTCGTCCGCACCCCCCGGGGTAAAAGTGTTCCCCTGGAGATTCTCCTGGATGCCGGGAACCTCGCTCTTTCGTACAGCAGGGGCAAATCTTCCGGGGAGGCCGACCTCTACTACACTCAGGTTAAACATCTGCGCAGAGCGAAGAACGGCAAAGCCGGTACCGTCCTTCCCACCCACGAAAAGAATCTGCATATCAAACTGGATACCCGGCGTCTGGCAGCTTTGAAAGCGATCGCGGAAACATCATGAGACGCTCCCCTCGACGTGGACGGGGAAGGCGGTACGGGCGATAATTGAGACATGACATCCATCGAAGACAGGATCAATCTGATTTCCATCGCCCGAGGCGCCATCGCTGCGGATCTTGAGGGAGAAAAGCCCGAGCTGGAAGAACTGCTGTCCTCCGGTACCGGGCGCCCTGAGGGCAGCGGCGGCGTTTTTGTCACCTTGAAAATAGCCGGACGACTCCGTGGCTGCATCGGGCGTCTGCAGTCCGACGATCCCATCGATGAAACCGTGGCTGAAATGGCCCGATCCGCCGCATTTTCAGATCCCCGATTCCCACCCCTGTCCCGGGATGAGCTTGATGGTATATCCATCGAGATTTCCAGGCTGTCGGCCTTTTTCCCCATCAGCGCCGATGAGGTTGAGGTGGGCACCCACGGCCTGATGCTGCGTTCGGGTTACCGCTCGGGGCTCCTGCTGCCCCAGGTACCCGGAGAGCAGGGCTGGGACCGGGAAACCTTCCTTTCGGGACTCTGCAGAAAATCAGGCCTCCCCGACGGCAGCTGGGAGAATCCCGATGCCACACTCGAGGCTTTCACCGCCGAGGTGTTCGGGGAGGAATGCTAGACATTATGTATTGACCTGCCCAACCTCGAAGACGTGGATTACGCTATAAGAGGTTGGGAAACCAAACGCAGAGCCATAATCGAGGAGAGCAGGTCATGAAAGAGTTTAACAAGTATGTCGGTTTAGATACACACAAAGATACCATAGCAGTAGCGATTTCTGAGATATATGGTGGAAAACCCAGTGTTGTGTCCCGAAAATTCACACTCAGAAGCAACACCGGAATAGGACTGTACGGGAGTGTGGAGAAAAGCCACCGGAAGTTCGTCGGAACGGAGCCTGAAAGTCGAGTACCGCTGGAACGATGGTGGCTTATTCGCAATGC
>DAOVYP010000535.1 GCA_030635565.1 Spirochaeta sp.
ATGGATCGTCTCGCTGGATGCGGCCGATCCCGAACTGTACCTCAGTCTCCGGGGGGAGGGTCAGGATGAAGCCGAAAATACGGCCCGGTATCTGACGAAGCTCTTCGGTTCCTACTGTTGGCTGCAGGCCGTACGCATGGAAGAGAACGAGGAACATCTGGAAGATTTCTATAAGAAGTGGAATGAGGAAGGCTTCCAGGTGATCATCCAGAAATACGACAGCTATGCTGCTTTCCTTCCTCAGAGACAGCCGGCGGATCTCTCGCCACTGGAGCGCTTTCCATGCTGGCATCTCAAAAGGGACATGCCGGTGCTGATAGACGGTTCGGTACCGATCTGCCGGGACGATCTGGGTCGAAGGGATGTCCTGGGCAATGTCTTCAAGGATGATCTGGAAACTCTCTGGAACGCCGGTGATGCTCTGCACAGGAAGCAGGCCGCGGGTGAATCTCCCGGACCCTGTGCGGATTGTGATGAGTATTACACATTCAATTTCTGATGGGATCGTTCCGGATGCCGGATCCTACACAGTCATCGGCGGAGAGGTTCTGGACAGGGAGCGGAAGGACCGTCCCGGACTATCCATCGTTCTTCTGGGCAGAGGAGCCAGTGTGTTTCGCCGCGACCTCTTCGAGGAACTCTGCAAGCTCGGTGCCAGGGAAGTGCTGTCCATCGAGTCCGGTCCCTGCCCCTATGACGTGGAATCCCTCACCAGGCGTCATGAGAAACTCCGTTTTCTCATATTCGCAGGGGAATCGAGTACCGGTGCCCGTATCGATTCGGCTATACGGGAAGCTCTGAGCGATCACGTCTTCGTCCTGCACGGTGATATGAAAATCAATGCCGCCGGCATTTCCTCGCGGGTTTTCTCGAAAATCTCCGAACGTGGCCGTCTCTGTACGGTCCCGGTTTTCAGGGACAATGAAGGAGAACTACTTCCTACGGCCCTCGGTCCCCTGCCCGGTCGGGGGGGGGCTTTCGACGTTCAGCCTACGGCAGCCGCCGACGGTGAAGTGCCAACCCTGGTTCCCTGGGACTATACCGGCATCTACAGAAAGGATAAGCACCTGGCACTCGGCGGGTTTGATCCCCTGATTATCGAGCCCTGGTGGCAGAAACTTGACTACGGCATGCGGGCCTGGCTCTGGGGAGAAGAGATACGGACCCATTCAGCGCTGAGGGTAGGGTACCTGAAAGAGATGCTCCCTGAGGATTCGACACCGGGTCCCGGCTATCCTCGCTTTTTTCTGAAAAATCTGGCCGTCAGGCGGCGGGGTGATACCGGGCGGCTGCCGAGGTCTCGCTGGTGGTCTTACCTGCGTTCCTCCGGTGATTCGGCGGTAGCCACCAGGGAACTCTGGCTGGAAATCCGGGCATGGGTGAATGCCAATCGCTTCCGTTTTGTCCGGGATGCCACGGAACTTACCGAACTCTGGGACTGGGGAGTCATAGATTGACCTCGGTATTCCTTCAGGTGCGCCTCGATTCATCCCGACTGCCCCGGAAAGCTCTTCTGAAACTGGCGGATCTCACGGTGGTGGAACATGCCATGCGGGCTCTTGATTCAGTTGAGGCCGATTGCCGCATGCTTCTGACCACCCTGGATTCGGAGGCAGAGCTTCGTCCTCTGGCCGAGAAATCCGGCTGGGGACTGTTTGTCGGTCCCAGGGACGATGTCCTGGCACGTTACGTTCTGGCGGCCAGAGAGGTGGGTGCGGACAGGCTGGTGAGGGCCACCGGGGATAATCCCCTGGTATCGGCAATCATGGCCAATGCGGCTTTGAAGCTGTTTGATGAGACCGGTGCCTGTTTTGCCGGATACAGTGAGCTTCCACTGGGCGCCGGCGTGGAAATCGTCGATGTGAGCTCCCTGGAGGAAGCCTTTGATGAAGCCACCGATGCCCATGAGCGGGAGCATGTGTCGCCATTTCTCTACCATAGACCCGAGCGCTACCGCATCGTGGTTCCTCCGGCACCCGATGGTTTCAGGGCTCCCGGTACCCGGATAACCCTGGATAA
>DAOVYP010000439.1 GCA_030635565.1 Spirochaeta sp.
ACGGTCTGAATGGCCACGACAGTCGTCAGGGCCAACATGGTGAGGATAATATAACGGACTAGTTCCGGAGAAAGGCCGATGGCCGAAGCATGAGCCGGATCAAAGGACGCTGTCAGGATTTCCTTGTATGAGAGAGCCGTACCCGACAGGACAATGGCTACAACAACGGCCATAATAATCAGATCTCCCGGGGAAACTCCCAGAATATTTCCGAAGAGGATGTGGCTCAGGTCGCTGAAGGTGGCCACCTTGCTGAGCATCAGTATCCCCAGGGCGAAGAATCCGGCAAATACCACCCCGATGGCCGCGTCCTCACGGATTTGACCCCGACGGGAAATCAACCCGATACCGATAACCACCAGGACGGCCGCACCCAGAGCTCCCCAGAAGAGGCTTATGCCCAGGATGTAGGCGACAACAATGCCGGGCAGAACGGAATGGGCCAGTGCATCTCCCATGAAGGACATACCCCGCCAGACAACGAAGGCACTCAAGGTTGCACATGCGAGGGCGGTCAGCAGTCCACCGCCCAGGCCCCGGAGCAAGAAAGAATACTTTAGTGGTTCGAGGAGGAATTCCATGGGTGATAATCCTTGTGAAATTCGAAACCGTAGGCCTCGGCGATGGTTTCAGGAGTGAGAACTTCTTTCGGCGGACCGTCGGCAATGATTCGCTTGTCGAGGAACAGGGCCCGGGTGAAATGAACGGTCAGAACACCCAGATCATGAGTGCTGACAATAACGGCTTTTCCTTTGGCAGTGAGACGTTCAAGGGTGTGAAATATCAATTCCTGAGTGGTAATATCCACATGATTCAGCGGTTCGTCCAGCAGCATCAGGTCGGCGTCATGGGCCAGAGTTCTGGCCAGCATCACCCTCTGTTGTTGACCTCCGGAGAGTTCTCCAACCTGTCGGTTCGCCAGATTGGTGATTTCCATCGTATCAAGAGCAGCTTCCACCGCCTCACGATCGATAGCCCGGGGGCGCTTGAACCACCCCAGGTGGACATAGCGCCCCATCATCACCACCTGACGAACGGTTACCGGGAAACGCCAGTCCACAGTGCTGCGCTGGGGAACGACAGCCACCCTGTGGAGGCAATGGGCCGCCGGATTCCCGAATACGTCGATGGATCCCCGGGTGAGAGGCTCCATACCGAGGATGAGTTTCAGCAGCGTCGACTTTCCGGCGCCGTTGGGTCCGACCAGAGCCACCCGCTCGCCGGGATTTACAGTGAGAGAAACCCTGTCCAATACATCTTCCGGCGTCGAGGGATAGCGATGACTCACATTTTCCATGCGGAGGGCGGCCCGGCCTCCCATCGCCGGAAGATGGCATTGGCCACCGTAATTCAGACTGTGTAACAAGTTCGGCACCGCATCACTCCCTGCTCAATGCTTCGACGATCATCTCTGTATTGTAACGTATGAAATCCCGATAGTTTGCACCCCGCTGCCCTTCGGGTGCCAGAGAGCCGGTGAGAAGCTCCACAACAGGAAGTTCCCGATCCGCTTCAGCCGCCACCGAGGCGGCCAGATTTTTCAGGCCCCGACCTGCTGTACCACCGACAAAGATGGCTTTCACATTTTCCGCTTTAACCAGTTCAGTGAGGGCCGCGATGTCCCGGGCCGAGGGCTCTGCCTGGTCGTTCATGGACGGGATTACGTTGCCCGGATTGTTAAAACCATATTCCCGGGCATAGTAATCGAAAGTTGCATGGTCCATCACAAGTTTTTTGTCATCCGGATTCAAAATCGACAGCATCTTCCGGAGTTCTGAATCAAGAGCCTCTAATTCGGAGATATAGGCTTCTGCGGCCATTTCATATGTCTCAGCATTTGTCGGGTTTACGAGGGACAATGATTTCTCCATATTACGGGTCCAGATAATGACGTTCCGGGGGGAGAACCAGACATGTGGATTGACGGCACCGGGATGATGATCATCCTGTTCCCCGGTTCCAATCACATCAATGCCTTTTGAGACCGGAACCACCGGAGCGGTTTTCATGTCCCCGAGTATTCCGATCAGCGTTTCTTCCAGTCCCAGCCCATTTATGAAGATGAGATCGGCATCATCAATGGCAGCGATATTCCTTGGACTCGGTTCCCAGGAGTGTGGATTCTGCCCCCGGGGCATGAGAATAGTTATTTCAGCAGCGGAGCCGGCGATGTTCGTCACCACATCACCGATAAAACTGGTGGTGGCAACAACTTTAAGTTTCCGACCATCAAGGGATACCGGTTCAATTCGGGGAAGCGTCATTTCGGGATTTTCGTCATGATTATCGTGGTCGGCATCCCCCGATCCCGTCGCCGACCCCGCTGCCATGAGGGGAGATAATGTAAAAATAGAAAACACGATGGCGATGATAAATGGGCGCATGGAAATGCAAGGCCCCCCACGGGAGGACACAATCCTGCTACGAGGCCGTTTCATGGTCACAAACAAGATGAGGTTCCATACAGTCATTGCAGGTATGTATATGGTGATGTTGAGTGAAATCGTTCCAGTGCTGCTTTTGTGAAGCACTCAATGTTCCAGTCCCGTTGCAGACAGGGCAGACATTCCCCAGAGCTGAAAGAATGGCGCTGCGGATGAAATCCGACCGGTTCTGGATTCCGGACATGGCAAAGGAAAGGGTCTCATCCACTTTGAAGGTGATTATCTCGTCTTTTTTCCTACCTGTACCCATCATCCGGCCTCCTGGTATTACAAGGTAATACGAATATTATTACTAA
>DAOVYP010000203.1 GCA_030635565.1 Spirochaeta sp.
GAGAATCAATACGACTAATGCGAGAATTAATGCTTTCTTCATTAATAGCCTCTCCTTTTTGGAATTTCGAATAAATATACCCTGTGAATAGACCTATTGTCTATTGTGAAGAGCATGTGGAGCGGTCATATATTATTGACAATATCCAAAATGGAACAGAATGATATTTCTTTATATAGAAACGTTTTGAAAGGATCTCGAATATTTATACAGAAAATTATGCAGTCAAAAGAATGACTCATGAATCCATTTTAGTGAAGTGTGATTTTATTTCTTTCCCTAAAGATATTTATATAGATAATCCCGTCTCAAACATATTTGGTCGGGACCTTGAATAGTAGTGAAAGAAATCATGTGAATGATATATATGCAGTAAATATGTATATTCGAGGATGTTGAATTTATACCAGGCGATGCCGGTACGCGATTTTTCCTTTAAAAAAAATCATGCCTTATTCACAACATTTCGAAGACAGCCGGCAATTCCTGCAGGCTGACGGCGCCAGAGGTCATCCACTGATGTCCACCGGATAAGGTGATACGCTCTTTTCACTGTCGATGGTAAATCCCTTGATTTCGTCAGTCGCCAGGGAATAGATGAGGTAGACCGTCTCGGTATCGTTGGCCAGCCGGATATCCTCTTCGGACATCCTCGCCGGAGTTTCGGGATGGCTGTGATAGACGGAAATGAGTCGTAAACTCACCTCCCGAACCCGCTTAACCGCCGCAAACTGCTCTTTCGGAGCGAAACTGAAATGGTCGGGACTGGTGTCAACATTGGTCATAGGGATGCGCTCGGCCGCCACCAGAGTACCGTCGGCCAGGACATTCCCGGCCAGATAACCGCAGGCTTCATTGGGCATCTCGTCCCGGGCCTGCCCCTTGATGGCCTCGAGCATTGTGTGGGACAGCACAATACTCATGAGACAAATCCTGCGGCTTTGCGCTCCGCTCGAGCGGTTTCCAGATCGCAGTAGGCCTGCTCATATTCCACCAAATTCTCCGGAGACTTGCCGCCCCGGGATTCGGGCAGCGCCCAGTCGGTCTTCTTCACCGGGATGGTGCGGAACTCCATTGTGAGGGCATCGAAGGTAAGGATGCGGTTGGTGAGGAGTTCACCGGCACCGGTGATGTACTTGATGGCCTCGGCCGCCTGGATGGTGCCCAGAATTCCGGCAATGGCCCCCAGCACCCCGGCCTCGGAACAGGTTGGAACGGATCCCGGCGGGGGCGGTTGGCGATAAACACAGCGGTAGGAAGCGGAGCCCGGAACGTGGGTCATGGTCTGGCCCTTGAAACGCAGGATGCCCCCCTGGCTGAAGGCCTTGTCCTCCAGGATACAGGCGTCGTTCACCAGGAACTTCGTCGGAAAGTTGTCGGTGCCTTCCAGGATAAAATCGTAATCCCTGATGATGTCCCGGATGTTCGCTGCCTTAATCAGATAGGGATGGAGTTCCACTTTCACATCGGGATTCAGCGACTCGATGGTGGCCCTGGCCGATTCCACTTTCATCACTCCCACATCGGCAGTGTGATGGAGAATCTGCCGCTGCAGATTGGAGAGGTCTACCACGTCGGCATCGACAATACCGATGGTTCCCACACCCGCAGCCGCCAGATATGTGGCGATGGGCGAACCCAGGCCGCCGGCACCGATGACAAGGACCCGGCTCTCCAGCAGTTTCTGCTGACCGATACCACCCACATCCTTGAGCAGGATGTGCCGGCTGTAACGTTCTATCTGATCATTGGAAAAATCCATGTCGTACTCCTCGGCGATTTCATTGAGCCGCATCCAGGGCGGCACCGAAATCCTCAATCAGGTCTCGAGGGGATTCCAGGCCCACTGAAACCCGTATCAGGTCGTCGGTAACCCCGGCCTCGGCCCTCTCTTCCGGGCTCTGTTCACGATGCAATGTGGATTCCAGATGCAGGGCCAGGGTCCGGGCGTCTCCCAGATTGGTCTGCACGGCAGCCAATTTCAGGTTTCTCAGAACTGCGAAAGCCCGATCCCTGGAGCCGGCCCGGAACGTCAGCAGGCCGCCCCATCGTCCGCCGAAATATCTCACGGCCCTCTCGTGCCAGGGAGATGAGGCCAGTCCCACCTGTGAAACCGCAGGAACATCCTCCCGGCTCTCAAGATAAGTCGCCAGGGCCAGGACATTGTCGCTGTGCCGGCTCATACGAAGGTCCAGGGTGTCGGCCCCCAGCAGTGCCAGATAGGCATCGAAAGGAGACAGCGAACCTCCGTTGTTCTGTCTGACCACTTTCCTGAGGTACACCAGAAGGGCCATGTCACTCCCGGCATTCTTTACCATTGCACAGACGGCGGAACCGGGAAAATCCTTCCATCTGTAGATGCCGGTGTCGGTTACCGCCCCCGAGAGCACCGTGCCGTTGCCGGTGAGAAACTTGGTTCCCGATTGTACGGTGAGGGCCACACCGAAGTCCCCGGCCCGCATCAGCGCCGGGGTTACCAGTGTGGTATCCAATACCAGGGGAATACCGGCGTCCCGAGCCGCTGAGCTCCAGGCCTCGATGTCCGGAACGTCCATTCTGGGGTTGCCCAGAGCTTCCAGAAACAGCAGCCTCGTCATCGGATTTACAGCCGCCTTGAGGGCATCGATATCATCAGGATCAACATAGCGGACCGTTACACCGGCCCGGCTGAGAACGTTGTCAAAATAGGCCCGGGTTCCACCGAAGAGACTGGAAGAACTCACCACCTCCTCGCCGTTCTCCGCCAGGCTTGTAAAGAGGGCCGAAATTGCCGCCATCCCGGTGGAATATGCCGCCGTACCCCTGGCATCATCCATTGCGGACCAGCGTCGTTCCAGCGCCGTTACGGTTGGGTTCGTAAGCCGTCCGTAGACATGACCGCCGGCCCGGCCGGCGAAGATATCCTCAAGCCCCTCCGGCCCGCCCGCCGAGAACGCGGCGGATGCCACCACCGGCATCACCGAGGCGCCGCCCCAGTCGGAGGAATCATAACCGGCGTGCAGGGCACGGGTGGCAAAATCCATCAGCGGCACTCCCGGCCGGACCCTCCGCCCATGAAGTACAGGAATTCCAGCTCATCACCGTCTCCCACCACTTTACTGGTGAACTCGACACGCTCCAGAATCTCTCCGTTGAGCTGTACCGATATCATGCCGGGATCGGGTACTTTTTTGATCCCGAGCAATTCGCTTATCGTCAATTTATCTTCGGGGAGTGTTTCATTCCTGCCGTTGATCTGTAAAATCATCATATCCTCCGGGTGTCACTTTGTTTCTCACTTGAGTTACTTAAGATTTATCGAATCACCTGAAACAAAATTGATGCTCTCGCCATTAAATCATTTAAATAACGAAATTCAGCCGGGTATCGACCTGGCGTATTTCTTCTACCAGTTCGGCGATACTCCGATTCAGCCTGTTCCTGGCCGCTTCCGTCAGATCGTGCCACAGTCCGCTCAATCGTGGATCGCCCCGGTTACCCGGAGACACATCCAACGGCCCTTCCAGCAGGGTAATCACATCCAGGAGGCGAATCCCGGCCGGGTCTCCCGCCAGTGCATATCCGCCCTTGGCTCCTCGGTAACTTCTGACAATACCACCGCGTTTCAACACCACCAGAATTTGCTCCAGATAATGCTGAGGTATATTCTGGGCTTCGGCTATTTCACGAATCTGCATAGCCCCGCCACTCTGCCTGAGAGCCAGTTCAAGAACGGCCGATACGCCGTAAATACCCTTTGCGCTGATGCTGAACACTACAGGCTCCTGAACTTATCTTAACAATCCGGGGCGGACAGGTCAAGTTTTATATTACTTATTTTGTATTGTTAAATTTCAAATGACCTCTGGCGCCCTCTCATCGATAATTCAAGCCGGCTTGACTCAGACTCTCTCCCGAGCGGAATATGGTGAAGGAGGCTTTCCATGAGATCAAAACCGGTTGCATTGATTACCGGCGCCAGTCGGGGCATCGGCAGGGCGATCGCCGTCGCCCTGTCGGAAGCCGGTTACCGGCCGGCACTGGCGGCCAGAAGCGAGGAAGGCCTGAATGTAAGCGCCGGCCTTTGCAACCGTACTGGAGCCGTGGCTGGGGCCGAGACTGAGGCTTTGATGTTTCCCGTCGATCTGACGGATGACGGGGCTCCGGAACGACTTGTCGAACGTGTTATCAAGGCCGCCGGAGGTATCGATTTACTGGTGAACAACGCCGGGACGGTCCTGTCACGATCATTCGAAGAGACTGGTGCCGACGACTGGGATCGGCAAATGGCCCTCAATGCCAGGGCACCGTTCCTTCTCACACGGGCCGCCCTGCCCGCTCTGCGCCGCGCCCCGGAGGCGGCGGTGGTGAATATCGGGTCGGTGGTATCGTTCAAGGGATACGAAAAACAGGTCGCTTATACCGCCTCCAAGCATGCCCTGGCGGGTTGGACCAAGGTTCTGGCTCGGGAAGTATCGGCCGAAGGCATCCGGGTCCACCTCATTGCACCGGGGGGAGTGGCTACAGATATGGCAAGGAACGTCCGGCCGGATATCGATGAATCAGGACTCATTCTGCCTGAAGAAATCGCCCGGGCTGTCGTTTTTCTGGTAACACATCGGGGGAATGCCGTCATCGATGTCCTGGATATCCACCGGGCGGGAAAAATGCCCTTCGCCTAGGATCTACGGACGATACCTGTCGCCAACCTGTCGCCATAGGAAGTCAGCTGGATTACGGCTTCATCGCCGTTAATCCGAACATTCCGCTCATCCGGGACTCGAATCCAGACATGAAAATCGTTCAGCGTCCCGGCCTCCGGTGTTATAACCCAGTCACACCCGTTCCCATCGATTGAGGCTATTTCACAACCGGGGAAGATATGTCCGTCACTGCCTGCGAATGGATAAGAAGTTTCCAGACACATGTAATTTCGGGACTCACCGGGTTTGAGAACCTGTTTTCGGCCGCCGGCGACATGATGTGCCCGCCTCTTCAGGCCTTGAGCCCCGAACCAGTGACCATCGGGAAGTTCAAAAGGGCGTATCCGTTCGGCCAGATTGGAAATACTGATAAA
>DAOVYP010000577.1 GCA_030635565.1 Spirochaeta sp.
AACATGCACTTGTCCGTTCACTATCCGAATGTCCGTCAGTCGACTCAATAATCTGCACTCCCGGGAATGCCGGGACGGCAGGCGTTGAAGGATGCACGAATATTCCTGCTTCCGATAATGCTGAAATCCTGAATCTGGCCCGGTCCGAAAAGGTTCATCTCGTGGTACCGGGACCAGAGGCGCCTATGGCGGCGGGTCTGGTTGACAATCTGAAGCAGGCGGGTATCCCCGCCTTCGGGCCGCCCGCCGAGTCCGCCCGAATCAAATCCTTCAAGAGATATGCCAACGACTTCATGGCCCGAAACGGTGTGGCTACTGCTGAATATATCCGCTGCAAAGATCCTGAAACAGCAAAAGCGGCATTGGACCGTTTCGGATTTCCGGTGGTTATCAAGGCCGACGGCCTGGCTGCCGGAAAGGGCGTTCTCATCTGCGCCGACAGGAATGAGGCCGAGGCCGCCGTCGAATCGGTGATGGTTAATAGAAATTTCGGCGCCGCCGGTGACGAAATTGTCATTGAAGAATGCCTCACAGGTTGGGAAACTTCCATCATTGGTATCATCGACGGAAAAACTTTTCTTCCCTTTCTTCCCGCAAAAGACCACAAGAGGGCAGGAGAGGGAGAAACCGGACCGAATACCGGCGGAATGGGCGTTATCGCTCCCCATCCGCTGGTAGATGAATCGGTTTTGGATGATATCAATCGCAACATCATCAATCCCACGATGGCGGGACTGGTAAAAGAAGGCCTGGGATATGCCGGATTTCTCTTCATCGGTGTTATGGTCACTACCGGGGGCGCCAGAACCCTGGAATACAATATCCGCATGGGCGATCCGGAGGCCCAGGCCCTTCTGCCGCTGCTGGCCGGAGACCTGAATCAATATATGGAAGCGGCCCTTGACGGGCGCCTGGCTGAAATCGAACCCGAATGGCGGGGTGGAGCTTCCTGCTGTGTCGTCATGGCTTCCGGTGGTTATCCGGACCCTTATGAAACAGGATATCCCATCAGCGGCATGGAAGAAGCCGAAGGCCGGGGCTGCCGGGTCTATTGTGCGGGGGTGAAGGCTGAAGGTAACGGCGGCAGTCCCGACAACAGCCCGAGCGATTATTATTCCAGCGGTGGACGTGTTCTCGGTGTCACCGCTCTTGGCGTCAACCTTGAGGGCGCCCGGAAAAAAGCATACGAGGGTATCGGCTGTATCAGTTTTACTAACGGTTGGTATCGGAGTGATATCGGCCGGTAACTCATCTCACTTACAAAGGAGGGCATCGATGGCACGCATACACGATCTGGTCGAATTACTCAAAAAGGCACCCGACGAGATATTCATCCAACCGCATAACGTACCTGACCCGGATGCCATCGCGTCGAGTTTCGGCATGCAGGTTCTTCTCGGTGAACTGGGAGTCGAAACTGTTATCGTATATGAACAGGAGCTTGAAAAGGCCAACAGCCTGAGAATGCTGGAAACATTTACTATCGAAATGCGGCCCGCATCTGAAGTCTAAACCCTGGGGACTGATGACTGGACGGTTCTTGTAGACGTACAGAAGGAAAACGCCAATCTCACCGATCTGGTGACCGATGAAGTGGCCTGCATTGATCATCATGCGGATAAC
>DAOVYP010000352.1 GCA_030635565.1 Spirochaeta sp.
CTGCGGCTTTCCACCGCAGAGGCTCAGCAATGGACCGAACTCCCGAACCTGCAGAGCCTGAGAATCGGCAAACGGCAACCTATTCCAGCCAGGAAAGGATGGCGATCCGCACCTGCGGGTGCTGAGCTGTTATTCGCAGATTACGACCGGTTCAAAGGTCGGATGCAATCGAAGCTTGATACACTCCCGGCGGATGAACCAGTTGTTCACACCGAAGATATTGACGATGAATGCTCAATGGCCGAAGAGGAAGTCCTGTTCAAAGAGGCTGATTCGCGGCAGGAGATCTTAAAAAGTGCTCTGGCACCTGCGAAGAAACTCCGGCGTTCAATGGTGTCCGCTGAGCCTGATATTAAACGTGAACTCATCGTTACCGATGAGCCTGAAGGTCGGTTTCTTAACTATCATGGATTGCGTCTGCCTGAGCCGGACGAGCCGGGACGAGGGAAACTGCAGGCGGTCGTCCGGGATGATGATACATCTCTGCATCTTCACAGTCTGGTATCTGAAATCTATATCCTCGCCGTGACTTTTGCCGACCCATTATTTGCTACCGAACTTCCGGAAAGTTACGATGGCTTCGACTTTGTTTATGAATGCGTAACCCCGGCAGATGTCTCCTCCAGGCAAGATTTCACCTTTGTACCTGTTCTTCAACAGGTAATAACGCTTAAGCGTCGCTACGTCACTGTGCCGCGAGAAGGACCGGAGGTTTTTCGGATGGCAACCGTCGGTAATCCACTCGACAATCCATTACTGGCCGGCCCGATGGACATTTATCTGGAAGGGGAGTTTTTTATGAGCGCATATCTCAAGGTAGTCGCTCCTCGCGGGAAAACCGAAATAGGTTTGGGTGTGGAGCAAGGCGTGAGGGTAGCGCGTAACACCGTCTTCACAGAGTCCCGGGATGGCGGCCTGCTCGGCGGAAATCTGGTGCTGCGGCATGAGCTCGCAATTGAACTGATTAACAATCTCCAGCATGAAATCGATATTCAAGTCAGGGAACGGGTCCCTGTGACCGCAGATGAGGAAGATGATATCCGCATTGAGATAGTACATGTTGCACCTGAGTGGACAGATTTCACGGGAGAGATTCCCAGTGATCGTGGTGGTTACGCCTGGGACCTGACTGTTCCAGCCAGCGGGAAGCGACAACTGAAGGCCGAGTATCGCGTCAAAATCAATGCGAAGAATGAACTGGTTGACGGCAACAGGCGGGAGGTTCAGTGATGACCGGGATTACGAAACTGATGCTGGATGCCGGTGTCAAGGAAGTCACACTTATGGAGGATCGCGCCCGGGTAATCCGGCGGGGTACTGTCAGAATCAAGGCCGGAGTGACTGCAATTTCAGTTCAGGGCGTGTCGCCGCTGATCAGCGACAAGACCCTGGTGGGCAGGGCGATATCCGATCAAGTTGCGGAGGTTGTCACTGTATCGGTCGTTCGGGAGCATCGGGAGATAACGGAACTGCCGGAAAATGACCCCGAGCGCATTCGGAAGAACCTCAACTCCATTACCCGTAAGATCCAGGCTATTGGAGAGCTCCGGACTCAGGCGAAGCAGAAGCTCGTGATGCTCAACGAGTTGGAGGATAAGGCGCTGGCTGAAATGGCATACGATACCTCCTGGTCTTCGGCTGATCCCGAGAGCTGGAAAAAGGACCTGGTCAACATTGGTGAGAAAGTTAACGAGGTTCATGGTTCGATGAGGAACTGGGTACGCGATGTTGAGAACCTGGACCTGGAGCAGCATGAATTAGAACGACAACTTGCGGTGGCATCCTCGGTAACCCGTGAGTACAATTACCGGATCGAGGCAATAGTTAAGTCGACCTCGGGCGGCGAATGCACCCTTGACTTCGAGTATGTGGTTCCGTCCGCCTGCTGGAGGCCGTCGCATGTTGCAACGCTCAAGAGTAAGAAGCTGGAGCTCCGAGCCGAAGGTTGTGTCTGGCAGAACACCGGCGAAGACTGGAGTGGTGTGCGGTTGTGGTTTTCAACTCAACGCCCGTCACTCGGACTCGAGCCGCCTTCTCTCGGTGAGGACCTTTTGAGGGTTCAGCGGAAACCAGAGCAGATTATCGTGGAAATGAGGGAACAAGTGATTGAGGACGCCGGACTGGGGCAGGCCGATGGATCTAAAACGGCCGGAGACCAGGACATGCCGGGCATTGACGATGGAGGTGAGATTATCAATCTCCGTTCGGCATCGCCGGCCGACATTCCCAGTGACGGCCGGCCCTACCATGTTGAGATCTATACATTTGATACACCGACCGAGGGTTCATTGGTTTGTATGCCGGAATTAACACAAGCTGTCATCTTCAAAAGCTTACAGGTTAACATATCAAAGTACCCGCTCCTTGCCGGCCCCGTTAATCTCATCCGGAATAGCGGCAAGGTAGGCAGCACCGTAATATCGTACATTGCGCCAGGGGAGGCGTTTGATCTCGGCTGGGGCCCGGATCCTGAGCTGCGTGTTAAGCGGTGGCAAGTAGACAGCGAGGTGGATTCCAAAGCCTTATCGACCTGGGAAGAGATTCGGAAGACCACCCATATCAGATTAAGCAACATTGGTAATGAAACAAAAATAATTGTGTTGAAAGAGCGCATCCCTGTGTCTGAAATTGATGCGGTAGAGATCCGGTATGATCGTGCAGGAGCAACTGAAAAGGTACAACCCGACGAAAATGGCTTCCTGGAATGGCAGGTTAAGATAGAACCCTTCGGCAGGGCCCACTATGAGTTTGCCTACCTGCTCAGGAAAAAGAAGGCCGTCAGCGGGGTGTAGGATTCAAGGATGCTTGTCAGTCCGGATCGATATCGTTAAGGGTAATTCGTACATCTTCGGTTTCGGCGTTAATACCGATTACGGTATAAGTATCCCCTTCATCATCCCGGGCCTTGATGTTGACATGCAGTGATTCGAGTTTTAGAAGCGGTATACGAATGGACTCACCGTCAAGGAGGGGGTTGGCGTTCAATAAATCGGTTCCCCAACTCTCTGAATCGACATCGCTGACATAGAGAGCTGCGATGACAAAGCCGGTTCCGTTGGTAATCGTGAAGACTTCATCGGCGTCTGCAGACCATGACGGCAGAGCGGTCATGAGAAGAATCAATATAACCCGGACGAATTTTCCGGTCTTGGTTTCCATCCTCTTTCAGCTTATCACTACATCATAAGGATTTCCAACCGTTGAAACTTCGTGAAAAGGAGAAAAATACTGCGCCAGAGGTCAACTCTTCTAGTGTTAATACCGATAATCAGATTGATTTTGACACAACATATAGTGCTTTTTATGAATAACAGCTTGTCATTTACCGGGCAACCGGGTCAGAATGGTTTCTTTGGGCAGTGCTTTATCGCAGCTGCATGGTAGAGATGAATCCGGGAGGGGTTATGTCTGTAACCACGAAAAGTAAGTTCAC
>DAOVYP010000452.1 GCA_030635565.1 Spirochaeta sp.
CTTCGCCATACGCTGACAGTCATCAAAATTACCGTCCACCTCCAGAGCTGTCACATTTCCCCCCAGGGTGGTCAGTTGTTTTTCCTGCAGCGGGCTTACCCGGCCTGAAGGGTAGAGGATTACCACATCGATGCGGTCCTTGCCGTGGAAGGCCTGTGCTACGGCGCTGCCGGTGTCCCCGCTGGTGGCGGTGACAATGATGGTTCTGTCGTCCCGGCCTTCCAGCAGTTGGTTCATGGCCGATGCCAGGAACGAGGCACCGAAATCCTTGAAAGCACAGCTGGGGCCGTGAAAAAGCTCCAGTACCGTTATTCCATCCCTGATTGCCCGGAGTTCCGGACCGAATGTGAAAGCGTCATTGATGATATTTCCGGCTGTATCGGGGCTGATTTCCGGACCCAGAAGTGCTGCTGTGAGACCCGCCGCAAGTTCATTGAAGGGAACATCGTCGGAGAGTCCGGTGAAGAATCGACTCAGATCCGGGCTCTGCTCCGGCCTGTAGAGTCCACCGTCCGGAGCCAGGCCCCTGAACATGGCTTCGGTAAAGCCGACGGAATCCTTATGGTTGCGTGTGCTGACGAATTTCATGTGATTCAACCTCCGGCATTCAGCCGATGAAAGCCCGGTGGATAGCGGTGATGGCCTCGGACTTTCGTCTGCTCTCAATGACAAAAGAGATGTTCAGTTCGGTCGATCCCTGTGCGATGGCCAGAATATTCACGTCTGAATCGCCGAGAGCACTGAAGAGCTTGCCGCTGAGTCCCACCTGTCCCCGCATGTTCTCACCGATTACGGCGATGATTTCCAGGCCGTCCGTGAGATTGATGTTTCGGATCATCCGGGAGGAGATTGCATCGCTCAGATCCTTTTTAAGGCCGTCGGCAGCCTTGCGAGCCTCTTCACGGCGGCAGACCAGGCAGATGCTGTGCTCCGAAGAAGCCTGGGAAATCATGATGATATTCGCTCCGGATTTTGCCACCGATGCGAAAATCCGGCTGGCTACGCCGGGCATGCCGACCATGCCGCCGCCCTCGATGGTAATCATCGAAACGTCGTCGATTGATGCAATGCCGGTGATGGGCCGGTCTTTCGGCGCCGCAGTTCTGGCGATACGTGTTCCCGGGGCCGACGGATTCAGGGTGTTTTTTATGTAAACCGGGAGGTCTTTTTCAATGACCGGGATCAGGGTGTAGGGATGGATGACTTCAGCTCCGAAAAACGAGAGTTCCATGGCTTCCTGGAAACTGAGTTCCCTGATGACCCAGGCATCGGGGACGATGCGGGGATCGGCAGTGAGAACCCCGTCCACATCGGTCCAGATTTCCACCGATTCCACATTCAGCGCGGCACCCAGGATACTGGCGGTGTAATCACTGCCGTTCCGGCCGAGGGTTGTGGCGACTCCGTCGGCGGTGGAGGCGATGAAACCCGTGACGATGAAAATTGATTCACGGTCGACCAGCCTCGTTCGTATGAGATTTTCCGTGATATTGAAATCCACTGCGGCCCGGCCGTGATCATCATCTGTGCGGATGATTTTCCGAGCGTCCACCGCCTCGGCCCTAACTCCGCGATCCGCGATATGGGCGGCAACGAGCAGGCTGCTCAGGCGTTCACCGAAGCCCGAAATCAGATCGTTGGTCCGGAGAGAACATTCCCTCACCAGTTCCACCCCGTGAAGGATTTCGCCCAGCTCGTCGAGGATGAAGTCCATTTCCGTCTGCAGTGTGGTGCCGATGGAATTGTCGGTAATGAGGGCTTTGACGGCCTCGTGATGTTTTTGCCTGAGTCCGGCAAGGGCGGTTTTATAGGAGGTATCACCCGATTCCGCGGCTGCTGCGGCTGCAATGAGGGCGTCGGTGACGCCTTTCATGGCGGAAACGACGACAACGGGAGGAACCCCGTCGGTTTTATTACGTGATATGATGATGTCAGCGACGGAATGAATCCGTCCGGCATCGGCGACGGAACTTCCACCGAACTTCATGATATGCATGGGGCCAATAATAACGATTAACCCCGGGCATTTTCTACCCATTCCTCTCAATGCGGTATTTCGATGGCAAAGGGTCCAACCGTCGATTTCCGGCATTGACCTGAAGCATTGTCGCCTGTAGCCTCAAAAACATGTCCAGATATGTCATTGAAGGCGGATTTCCCATTCGCGGCCGTGTACGGGCCAGCGGGAACAAGAACGCCGCACTACCCTGCATCGCCGCAGCATTGCTGACCGACGAAACGGTTATACTTTCCAATATTCCCGATATCGAAGACGTCAAAGTGATGTTGGAGATTCTTTCCGACCTCGGTGCCCGGGTGGAGCGACGGGGGGCCAATGAGTGGGAAATCTGCTGTGCCTCGGTGAATGAAACCGAAATACCCGAAGAGGCGGCGATGAAGGTAAGGGCCGCCATACTTTTCGCGGGCCCGATGCTCGGCCGCTCAGGCAAGGTGATCCTGGCCCCACCCGGAGGCGATGTCATCGGCAGACGCCGGCTGGACACCCATTTTCTGGCATTGAAGGGCCTTGGCGCTTCGGTGGAGGTAAACGGGCGCTACATCATCACGGCCAACAAGCTGGTAGGATTGGATCTGTTCCTGGACGAGGCGTCGGTGACGGC
>DAOVYP010000516.1 GCA_030635565.1 Spirochaeta sp.
AAGAGGCAGCCCCGAGAACAAGGGCCGCCAACGGCACAATATCAAGTCTTTCGCGCATGAAAGAGATCAGTCTATGAAACCCTTATCTTTGAGCCACTCTTCGGCCACAGTTCGGGCAGGAACCCCCTCGACGGCAATCTTCGCGTTGAGTGTCTGCAATGTCACCAGATCCATGCTGGTAAACACGGGATTCAACAGATCGGCAATCTCAGGATACTTATCCATAACAACCGAGCGAATCCGTGGAGCCGGCTCGTAGACCAGCTGGACACCAAGGTTGTCCTCCAGAACGACCAGCCCCAGGGCGGCCAGAGGTCCATCGGTTCCGTAAGCCATGGCGGCATTCACACCGTCGGTACCCCGGGCGGCAGCCTGCTCGGTGAGAGCGGTATTGCCGCTTGAGAGCACCAGCAGCTGTGCCTGGGAGAGCTCGAAACCATAGGCTCCCTGGAAAGCCGGGAGGGAATCGGGACGGCTGACGAATTCTTCCGAGCCGGCCAGCTTTACCTCACCCCCGGCATTCACATAGTCGGCGAAGTCGCTCAAGGTCACCAGACCTTCGGCCTTCGCCAGATCGCCGCGGATCGCGATGGCCCAGGTGTTGTTCGCCGGTGCCGGTTCCAGCCATTCCATGTCGAAGGCGGCCTTGTCCAGCTCACGAACGGCGGCCAGGGCTCCTTCGCTCTCATACCAGTCATCTCCAAATTCGTTAGGCATGAAAAACCAGTTCCCGTTGCCGGTGTATTCGGGATACATGTCCACTTCCCCGGTCTCCAGGGCTTTGCGGACCACATCGGTAGCTCCCAGTTCGGTTTTGTCCACCACATCGAAACCGCCGTCTGCGAGTACCAGGAGCATGACATTGCCCAGCAGAGCTCCCTCGGTGTCGAATTTGGATGCTATGGTGACCGGTCCTTTCCCGGCCCCTTCATCCTCGCCCCGGGCCCAGAGGCCTGTGACAAGGCTGACGATAATCAGTAAAATGAAGATATTTCTCATGATATTACGGTTCATTCAGAACCCCCTTGCCGAATAGTTTAGGGATAAAGAGAGAAGGATGCAAAAAAATCAGGCCTTATATTGTTAAGTGAAGCTATTTTGTTTGGTGACCTCCGGCGCTCCGACATATCAACCGTTTTTCGTCAGTCGAGAATGAGTATTTCCACCCTGCGGTTTCGGGCTCTGGCGGCCTCACTGTCTTCCGTGGCAACCGGTTCATCGGAACCCGCCCCGCGCAGATAGAGATGTCCCGGCCCGATGCGGCCTTCCGGAAACAGAATACCGGCCACAGCGGCGGCCCGCTCCCTGGACAGCGTGTACCGGCCCTCCCGGGTTCCGAAATGTGCCGTATGCCCGGTGATGAGAATGTCCCGGTTGGAGAATTCTTCCAGCAGGGGTTTCATCGCCTCCAGTCGATAACGCTGATCCGGCAAAATCTCGGCGGATTCGGGATTGAACAGAACCCGGCCGCTGTCTTCAATGGTGAGGCGGATTCCTTCATCAGCAGGGCTCACCGAAATCCCGGGGAGATCCTTGAGTGTGCGCCGGATCGAGTCTGTCACCTGTTCCCGGTCCAGTTCAATGACGGTACGGTAAGTCACCTCCTGTCGCCCCCGGAATTCCTGAACTGTCCCGTTGGACATCATCATGATAAATTCGAAATCCTCAGTTTTCGAGACAGGACACCCGGCGGCAACATCCCAGAGCAGAACCTGATCCGAGCACCCGCTCACCAGACGGACCGGTTCACCGGATCCGGAAACCGGAACGTAAAGATTGTATCTGATAAGGATACGGGCCAGTCTTCTCTCATCATCCCATACATCTCCGGCATATTCATAAGCCACAGGGATTTCACCCCGGTAGGGACCGGCCGACAAACCGCCGATTCTGAAAACATGCACTTCCTCGGCCGCTGCCGTCCAGGAATCACCGGGGGCAACGGATGTCTCTGGAAACAGCGGGATATCACGCAGAACTGGCCGTGCAGCTTCGACAGGCACCCTCATACGTCCCAGAGCGTCCCGGCTCAACCGGACCGTCTCAGAACTCACCCATTCGAAATATCCCGGCCGACCGGCGATTCGCTCTTCGGTTCGGAAGGTTGCATCCAGTAGAGCACCACCCTCCCCGTCCACTTCC
>DAOVYP010000502.1 GCA_030635565.1 Spirochaeta sp.
GGGAGTACTGGCCCATGCCCACCTACGAGGACATGCTGTTCCGGATGTAATTTTCGTCGAATGCCTGAATCACGGGCCGTCCTTCGGGGCGGCCTTTTTTTGTGTCCGGACTTTTTGGGATGACCTCTGGCGCCGGATCGGAATTATCCCATTCCGTGAAGGGTTACAACCCGGAATGGTCCTTCATAAACGCCATAGTGGCATCCAGTATTTCCCGGGTTCGAGCATTGTCCGATGCCATTTCAAATCCGTGGAACCCTGACTCATGATTTTCATAGATAACTTCGGCACCCCGGTCCCGCATTTTCTCAACAAATCCAAGCGCTTTATCATTATCCACCCAGGTGTCACCTTCGACAGTTACCACGAAATAGGGAACATTCGTATCCTGGCCTGTATATGCCAGGAGATCACCATAATAAAAGACTGCAAATAACGCCGAGGGAGCAGGTATTCCCCGAGTCTCGGGGCGGAGATTCTTCAAAACCCCGTGACAGGCATGACTCGAAGAGAAATATCCAACCCTGTTCCCGTCAATGCCCAGGGATCCGCCTTCCACCCGGGCCCACTCAATCAGGGACTTCAGGTTGATTTTCGGATCGCTGCCGGTTTCAGGAACCAAAACGACGAATCCATTTTCCGCGGCCCATTGGGCCCAACCAAGCGCCTGTCCGGTATAGCGGTATGGTTTTCCTGTTTCCCTGATATTGGCCACGTCGGATAAACCTAAAAGAGCCAACACAGGATATTCATTTTCAAAGTCCATTGCAGGCGGGTAGAAGACATCCACAACTTTGTCTTCGGTATAGTTGAAGGTTCCGACTTGTACGTCCGAAGTCTCTTTCAAAAGTATGTGTTCTCCGAACATCTCCGTACCGGTTGTTCTTGCCAGAGCCAAATGATCTTCCCACGATGCCAGGTGGTCTGCAGACATCTTTTCTGAAAAAACAAAGTTCGTGACAAAGAGGCTTAATACCGGAATTAGAATTGCAACCGGGAATTTCATTATGTATCTCCTTGATATTACTGTTAGATCAAAGCAAAAGAGTGAGTGAATTGATGTTGATTATACCACAAAGTTGGAACCGGATTGATTTCATTCAGATTCATGGCAAGTTCGTCATCGTCCAGGAGCCTGCAGGCCTTGGCATCGAAGGTAAGCCAGATCCCGTCCAATTCCTCGGCCAGGGCGACATAGCAGGCATCGTATCCGGTCAGTCCCACCGCCATGAACTTGTCGGCCCTGCCGAAAATATTGTCCGTCATCGGATAACGCAGGATTCCCGACCGCAGCACCCAATCGACTTCATTCGCATAGATGGAATGAGCATCCGGGACAACCCGGTACAGGGCATTCAACATCTCATAGGCGAAGAGTTCGGGAATGGCAATCGTTCCGGTTTATCGATGAATGCCGTCAGGACAGCATCGGCATGGGGATGAGTGTACTCGGCTGCATACCATCGTACTGCCGTGGTTGCATCGATGACGTATCTCAATCCGGATACCCTCTCATCCGTCGTATGATGGCTTCGGGAGATTCGTTTATAACAACCGACTGGCGTCCGGATACGATGCGCTGAAAAACCCTTCGCTTCTCTTCCTCGGCCCGCTTGTCGACGAATCTGGTCTCGAAATCCTCGATGCTGATCAGCACCGCACGCAGCTCCCGACCCTTGCTTACAAGGATGGGTTCACCGGTCTCATCCAGAGTCTTGAGAACCTCGCCGAATTTATTCCGGATGGTGAGAGCATTCACGGTAGTCATGTATCAAGTGTCAGCCACATAGCTCTACACGTCTAGTGTATACCAATATCTACACAAGTTTATTCACTCAAACCGCACAACAGCTGAGCCTTGCGACATCTTTTGAAAAGGTGACAGCCGCCAACTTCAAGCCTTCTGCCCCGGTTAAATATGGAAAGTACATTTCTTTCAGTCGGTCGGAAGTCCAACCGGCCTCAATCGCAATCGTCAGGGTCTGTATCATATCCCCGGCATTTGGAGCGACGATACCGCCACCGAGCAGAAGATGAGATTCCGCATCCCGAATCAGGATAATGACGCCGTCTGTAATTTCGTTAACCCCGGCATAGGGGCTCTCGGATAGTGGGAAGACAGTCTTCTCAACCTTCCGGCCTTTGTCTTCCGCTTCATTGAGTGTCAAACCGACCCGGGACACCTGAGGTGTTGTGAA